>JBARVN010000017.1:0-16189 GCA_049646285.1 Albidovulum sp.
CGAAGTACTTGTCGGCGACCCGATGTATGCGACCTACGAAGGCGTTGTTGCCGCCAGTGGTGCGCGGCTGGTGCCGGTGCCATTGCGTCCGGAAAACGGCTTTCGTATATCGGCGGCCGACATTGCCGCGCGGATAACGCCCGCCACCCGCGTGATCTTGCTCAACACACCGCACAATCCTACGGGCGCGGTGCTAAGCACCGCTGATCTGGATGCCATCGGCGCGTTGGCGATCAAACATGACCTCTGGCTGATCAGCGACGAAGTTTATGAAGAGCTGATCTTTGACGGCGTTGATTTCCACTCGCCCTTTGATCGGCCAGAGCTGGCCGAGCGGGTGGTGGTGGTGTCCTCCATCTCCAAAAGCCATGCCGCACCGGGGTTTCGATCAGGCTGGGTAGTCGGATCCGAAGCGTTTTGCGCCAAGCTCTTGCCGCTCAGCGAAGTGATGCTTTTTGGCAATCAACCTTTTATTGCGGACATGACTGCTAACGCCCTCGCAGGCCCCTCGCCCACAGCCGCCGGAATGCGCGCGCGATTTGCGGGCCGGGCTGACCGGATGGCAGCGGCGTTGGAGGCAGGCACAAACCTTAAGGTGCACCGCCCTGACGCAGGCATGTTCCTGTTGATTGACATCCGTGCCACCGGGCGCGGGGACGAAGACTATGCGATGGACCTTTTGCACCGCGAAGGCGTTGGCGTGATGCCCGGATCTGCCTTCGGTGCGGCCCTGTCGGGCTGGGTCCGCGTTGCCCTGACCATCGAGGATGACCGGTTTCATGAAGCCACACAGCGCATCATGCGCCACGCAAACGCACACACCCCAATCGGAGCCTGATCATGCCCACAATCGGCGAAGCCCTTGTCACAGATCTCGAAGCGCGCGGCGTACGCGTGGTGTTCGGCATTCCCGGCGTTCACACAGTTGAGCTTTACCGGGGGCTTGCCACCTCGTCCATTCGCCATGTCACACCGCGCCACGAACAGGGTGCAGGTTTCATGGCCGACGGCTATGCACGCGTGACGGGTGAGCCGGGTGTGGCGTTTGTCATCACCGGCCCCGGTGTGCTGAACACCCTGACCCCAATAGGGCAGGCGCGGGCAGATTCGGTGCCAATGCTGGTGATCTCCGGGGTCAACCACCAAGACAGTCTGGGCAAAGGGCTTGGACATTTGCATGAACTGCCGGATCAGCGCGGCGTCATGGCACTGGTGGCGCTTTCGTCCGATCGGGTAGAGACGGCGGCGGATCTTTGCCCCGCGCTTGATCGTGCCTATACGGCTTTTGCCACCGACCGTCCGGGCCCGGCACATATCGAAGTGCCGCTCGATGTCATGGCCCTGCCTGCGGCCCCCGCCGCTGCGCCAGCCAAAGTCGCGCCAAAGCTGCCCGATGCGGCGGACATGGCCCGCGCGGTCACGATCCTTGCCGGAGCAAAAGCGCCTTTAATCCTGGTCGGGGGCGGCGCAAAATTCTGCGGCGCGGCCCTGACAGAACTGGCCGAGGCATTGGATGCCCCCGTGGTGCAAACCGTCAATGCACGCGGGCTGATGCATGCCCATCCGCTGGTGGTTCCGGCCAGCCCCAGTCTGCAGGCGATCCGCGACCTGATTGCCGCCGCCGATGTGGTGCTGGCACTGGGCACTGAATTCGGCCCGACGGATTATGAGGCTTACGGCGGCACCATGCCCCGTCCGAAACAGCTGATCCGCGTCGATATTTCCGCCGAACAACTGGGGCGACGCGATGTGGACTTGGCACTTCTTGGCCATGTCGCGGCGGTGATCCCGGCGCTTACGGCGGCGCTTCCGGGCGCAGGGCAATCCAGTGGTGCTGCGCGCGCTGCTGCTGCGCGCGAAGCGGCGTATGGTGAACTGAGCCCCGACATGCAGGCACAGATCGCCATGCTGCAAGCTGCCCGAGATACCGTGCCCGAATCGATCTTTATCGGCGATTCTACGCAAGCCATATATGCGGGCAATCTTTACTACGACCATGACCGGCCCGCCGGCTGGTTCAATGCGGCCACCGGCTTCGGGGCGCTTGGCTATGCAATCCCGGCGGCCATCGGGGCGGCGATGGCGTTGCCGGATGTGCCGGTTATCTGTCTGGCCGGGGATGGCGGTGCGCAGTTCACGCTTCCCGAACTGATGACCGCCGTGGATGAAAAACTGCCGATCATCTTCGTGATCTGGAACAACCACGCCTATCTTGAGATCGCCAGCTCGATGGAGGCCGTGGGCGTCACCGTCATCGGTTGCCACCCAACGCCGCCGGATTTTGAGGCGGTGGCAAAGTCTTGTGCCATGCCCTTCCGGCGCATCGCCATGACGCCCGACGCCCTCTCAGATGCGTTGATCGCCATGCGGCTCGAAGGCGGGCCGGTGATGATCGAAATCGATGCCTCCAAATGAAAGCCAGCGCTGAATGATGATCACAGAACCGTCGTGGCAATTCGCCCGCGCCATCACGCGCCGCCCAAGCCAAAGCATCGTGTCGGGGCTGCGCGCCATTGATACCGGCGTGCCGGATCTTGCGCAGATGCTGGCCCACCACGCCGATTACGTGGCCGCGCTGCGCAGCACCGGGGCCGAGGTGGTTGAGCTTGCGCCAGTAGAAGCATTTCCCGACGCAGTCTTTGTCGAGGACACGGCCCTTTGCTTGCCAGAAGGCGCCATTCTGATGCGCCCGGGCGCGCCAAGCCGGATGGGCGAGGTCGCTGAAATGGCGCCGCATCTGGCCCGGTTCTATCCGGACATGCGCCAGATCGAAGGGCCGGGCACGATTGAGGGCGGCGATATCCTGACCACCGGGCGCGAGGTTCTGGTGGGCCAATCGGCCCGCACGAATGCCGAGGGCATCGCAGAACTTGCCGCAGTATTGAAGGGCTGGGGGCGGACATTGCGCGAAGTGCAGGTGCCTGAAGGCGTGCTGCATTTCAAAACCGACTGCTCGCTGCTTGACGAGGGTACAATCCTTGCGACCGAACGGTTGGCGGGTTCAGGCTGCTTTGAAGGCTACAAGGTCATCCTGACCGCGCCGGGTGAAGAGGCGGCCGCCAACGCGATCCGGTTCAACGGGCTGGTGCTGATGGCCGCAGGTTTCCCCGAGACAGCAAAACGGCTGCGCAGCGCAGGCTACGATTTGCGCGAAATCGGCAATTCAGAATGCGCCAAGCTTGACGGTGGCATGTCCTGCCTGTCGCTTCGGTTTTAGGCAGGTAGGGTGGGTTTAAACCCACCTTACCCGGATATCAGCAGTCCTCTTTCCACTCCGAAATAATCTTCACTGCCTCATCGGCGGTTTCGACGAAGGAGAATAGCTGCAGATCTTCGGCCGAAATTGTTCCGGCGTCGGCCAATGCGTCCCAGTTGATGATCTTTTCCCAAAACGCCCTGCCAAACAGCAAGAAAGGCACCGGCTTCATCCGGCCAGTCTGGATAAGGGTGAGCGCTTCGAACATCTCATCCAGTGTCCCGAACCCGCCCGGAAAAATACAAATCGCCTTGGCGCGCATCAAAAAATGCATCTTGCGGATCGCGAAATAGTGGAAGTTGAAGCACAGATCCGGCGTTACATATTCGTTCGGTGCCTGCTCATGCGGCAGCACGATGTTTAACCCGATTGAGCTGCCGCCCGCATCCACAGCGCCGCGATTGCCCGCCTCCATCACCCCCGGCCCGCCGCCGGTGACAATCACATCCTCACGCCCGTAGCTTTCCATGCTGCGTTCCGTCATCAGCCGCGCGAATGTGCGGGCCTCATCATAAAAGACGGACAGATCCGCCAGCGTCTTGGTGCGGGCCTTGCCCTTTTTCGCAGGCTCAGGAATGCGCGCGCCGCCGAACATCACGATGGTGGACTCAATCCCGCGCTCGTCCAAAATCATCTGCGGCTTGAGAAGTTCCAGCTGCAAGCGGACCGGCCGCAATTCTTCCCGGCACATGAAATCATCGTCGGTGAAGGCCAGCTGATAGGCAGGCGCACGGGTCTGGGGCGTGTCCGGTATTCGGTGGGCCGCCTCGACATCCTGGTGGCTGTCGCGGAACGGGTGGTTGCGGGGATCGTCTTTCATCAGGCATGTCCTTCAAGGTGTCACTTGCCCCAGACCTAGCGGCTTTGGAGGGGCGAGGCCAGAAAGACCATACCTGTTGGCGCAACTGACTAAGAGACGGTCGCATTGCCACGCGCCCGCCTGCGCCCTATACGGCATCGTCGCACTACGCCAAATCGGGGAAATCACATGTCCAACGCTGCACTGGAAACCGCCATCGAAGCCGCCTGGGAAGCGCGTGACGCAATCACGCCCGCAACCAAGGGCGAAACCCGTGAAGCGATCGAAGACACGCTGACAGCCCTCGACAGCGGCGCATTGCGGGTGGCCGAGCGTCAGGCTGACGGCACATGGCATGTGAACCAATGGGCCAAGAAGGCGGTGCTCTTGTCGTTCCGGCTGACGGATATGCACGAAATCGCCGGCTCGAATGGCGGGGCGAACTGGTGGGACAAGGTGCCCTCGAAATGGCAGGGCTGGGGTGAAAACCAGTGGCGCGCAGCAGGGTTCCGCGCCGTGCCCGGTTCCATCGTCCGCCGCTCGGCCTTCATCGGCAAGGGCGTGGTTTTGATGCCGTCTTTCGTGAACATCGGTGCCTATGTCGATGAAGGTTCGATGGTTGATGGCTGGGCGACGGTCGGCTCTTGTGCGCAGATCGGCAAGAATGTGCATCTGTCCGGCGGGGTTGGCATCGGCGGCGTGTTGGAACCGATGCAGGCGGGTCCCACGATCATCGAGGATAACTGTTTCATTGGCGCGCGCTCGGAAGTTGTCGAAGGCTGCATCGTCCGTGAAGGCTCGGTTTTGGGCATGGGTGTCTTTATCGGTCAGTCCACCAAGATCGTCGATCGCGAAACCGGCACTGTGATGTACGGCGAAGTGCCCGCCGGATCGGTCGTGGTGGCAGGCTCTATGCCGTCCAAGAACGGCATCAATCTTTACTGCGCCGTGATCGTGAAGAAAGTTGACGCCAAAACGCGGTCGAAAACCTCGATCAACGATCTGCTGCGAGATTGATGGCAGCGCCTTGGGAAGAAGATTTATTTTCTGCCTGTGCGCAAGGGGAAGCGATGACCGATAAACAAAAACGCCCGCAGCAGGTCTACACACTGTTGATCGAAGTTGGTCGCAAGGCCGGTGACGGTTTGCCCAAGGGGGCGACCGGGGCCGCGCTGATGTGCTACGCTTCGGGTGTCGATGAGGCTGAGGCGGTGCGCGAAACCGTTGCCGTTTTGAAAGAAGCGGATGTGGCCCCGTTGGACGTCACCGGCTACGGTACATTGGAAGAGCGGCTTGAACAGGGCCACGAAATTGACGATGAAGAACGCGCATTGATGGATCGGGCCTTGGCCGACAACGCGGTCATCGTGGCGCAGATGACACCGTTTTACGACAAGACGTAAGGCGCGACCAAGTGATGCGCGCTGACGTTTCTTGCGATTGCATTTTGCCCGAAACCAAGATGCCGGGATCAAACTTGCCCCCAATGCCCCTTGGCCTTTTGGTCATCTGTGCTCATATAGGGGCTGCAAAGGTAATAGGGGGCTGACATGCTCGAATTCGGCCAGACACAAAATGCGCCCGCAGCGGATCTGATCCGTGATGTCACCGAAGCGGATTTCATGGCGGAAGTGATCGAGGCCAGCAATGAGGTTCCGGTCATCGTTGATTTCTGGGCGCCTTGGTGTGGCCCGTGCAAGACCCTCGGCCCGGCGCTTGAGGCAGCGGTAATCGCGGCCAAAGGTAAGGTCCGCATGGCCAAAATCAATGTGGATGAAAACCAGCAGATCGCCGGGCAGTTGCGCGTGCAATCCATTCCAACCGTCTATGCGTTCTGGCAAGGCAAGCCCGTGGACGGGTTCCAAGGGGCCGTCGCCGGATCCGAGATCAAGGCCTTTGTCGACAAGATGGCGGCCCTGACCGGTGACGATGGGTTGGGCGAGGCATTGGAAGCAGCCGAGGCGATGCTGGCAGAGGGTGCGGCAGTAGATGCGGCCGAAACATTTGCCGCGATTTTGGGTGAAGAGCCTGAGAATGCTGCAGCCTATGGCGGTTTGGTTCGGGCGCATCTGGCGCTTGGAAATGAGGATCAGGCCGAGGGCCTGCTGAACGCCGTGCCTGCCGCTATCGCTGCATCGGTTGAGGTTGAGGCTGCGCGCGCGCAGCTGGCCCTCGCCCGACAGGCCGCAAATGCCGGGCCCACGGCCGAGCTGCTCGCGCAGGTCGAAGCCAACCCGGATGACCATCAGGCGCGCTTTGATCTGGCGCTTGCTCAGCATGCCGTGGGTGAGATTGAAGCGGCCGTTGAAACCCTGCTTGAGCTTTTTCGCCGCGACCGGGAATGGGACGGAGGTGCGGCAAAGACTCAGCTCCTTACCATTTTCGAGGCCATGAAGCCTACGGACCCCGTTGTTCTGAAGGGAAGGCGCAAACTCTCCTCAATGATCTTTGTCTGACTGCAATCGCGCTAAAGGATCGCGTCAATGAAGCTGCGCGGCGAACTGCCTGGAAAGATACCGCTGTTCCCTTTACCGGGCGCGCTTTTGCTGCCGCGTGCGCGGCTTCCTTTGCAAATCTTTGAACCCCGCTATCTGGCGATGTTGGAAGAAGTGTTAAAAACACCCCATCGGCTGATTGGTATGATCCAGCCGCGTCCGGGCCCCGCAGGCCAGCCGCGACTGGCTGGCATCGGCTGCGCCGGGCGGGTGGTTGCGTTTTCTGAAACCGATGACGGGCGCTATATGATCACCCTCGAGGGGATCACGCGGTATCGGCTGTTGCGCGAAATTTCCGGCTTTGCGCCCTATCTTATGGGCGAAGTGGCGTGTGAGGATTTTACCCGCGACAGGGGGCCTGCTGAAACTGACCCCGGATTTGACCGGGCCAGCCTTATGGAACTGCTTCGCCGTTATTTCGCAGCCCAAGCCTTATCAACCGATTGGAATGGTTTGAAAGAGGCGGCGGATGAGATGCTGATCAATTCGCTTTCCATGCTCTGCCCATTTGAACCTGCGGACAAACAAGCCCTTCTGGAGGCGCCGTCTTTGCGGACGAGGCGCGAAACGCTGGTCACATTGATGGAATTTGCCCTGCGCGGCGGTGATGGGGAGATGCTGCAATGACCGATGAAGTAAAAACGGACCGGCGGATGCTGGAAGCTCTGGTTTGCCCCCTAACGCAAAGCCCGCTTAGCTACGATTCTGAGCGCCAGGAGCTGATCTCAAAACCTGCCGGGCTGGCCTATCCTATCCGGGGCGGCATCCCGATCATGCTTGTGGACGAGGCGCGTCAGATCGACTGATTGGCCTGACAATAAACTAGGCGGTTTGTCGTTGCCGTCTGGTAGAGCGATGACCTGATTTATGCCATGCGCTACTCTGCATTAGCGCGTTCAATATATGCCCGCAATTCTTCAGCTTCGTGGCGTGCATCGCGCAGGCCATCCATGGCAGCACGCAGCTCGGCCTGTGTTTGACTAAGCTTGTTTGTCAGTTCTTCTTCACGAGATTCCATGTAGCTGACGGCCCCGTCGCGGGTTTCTTCGGCTTCATGCAGTTCGCGAGCCATTTTTTCCAGCTCGCCCATTTCGGCTTGTGTGACCCGGTTCAATCGGTTCAGCAGCCAGCAGGCGAACCAGCCAAGCGCGAAGGCCACAAATAGGATGATCGCCGTCGCAATGATGAATTCGGTTCTGTTCATGACCTCGCTTTGGCCTTTCCCCTTACGCCGGTCAATCCCGGCTTTGATGCGGCACGGATGCCATGTGGTCTATTCGCCCGATGCCGGGCGCTGTTTCGGCCGGGTTGTTGTGCTGTCCGGTGTCTGGATTGTGACAGGGCTGGCTAAGTCTTCAACTGGCTCCGTGGGCTCTGTCACAGCGTCACCACCACCATCTGATGGAGCGGCTGGCTCGCCCGCCACATTGGATTCTGCGGTAGCTTCGGCACCTTCTTCTACGGGCGACTCAGACGCCGTTTCCGGTTCTGAGGTTTGCAGCAGTCGAAATTCGATGCGCCGGTTGGCTTCTCGCCCCGCTTCGGTCTGATTGTCGCCAATGGGAAGCGTTTCGCCGTAGCCGATGGCCGTGAGATTGCTGGTCAAAACCCTTCTGTTCATCAAAGCAGTAACAATGGCTTGTGCACGCTCTTGGCTCAGAGACTGGTTCATCTCTTCGCGGCCCTGACTGTCAGTATGGCCGCCGATCTCCATCGGGAAATCGGAACATTGCTTCATTCGTTCGGCAATCTTATCAAGCGTTTCGCGTGCATCGGGTGCGATCGTTGCGGATCCTGGTTCAAAGTTGATTTTGTGTGCGGTCAGAATAGTGTTGATCTCCGCTGCGCATTCCTTGTCCGTGGGCAGACCCAGCAATGGGTCCAGTCTTTCATCGTAGCGGATGCTCAGATCGAACTGTTGCCCCTCTCCGAGCTTGTCTGACAGAATGCGTGCAACCGCGTCGCTGGCGGTTGCATCCCCGGTGACGCCATTCAGGCGGATGATGTCGGGCTGCACCGTAACCGAACCCGATTGCATTTCGCCCAGTGCTTCAAGGGCGGCAAGCACCCGTAGCGGCCAACCTGATGGCAAATCCACATCAAGTCGGGTGGCGGTATGGACGACGGAACTGCCAAACCGCGCCTGCGCAAAACTCTCAATCGCTTCGCGCGACAGCGTATCGCTTAGCCGCCCGCGAAGGTCCAGCCGACCCTCTGGCGAAAGTGTTGCCACAAATGTCTTGATGCCAGACTCAATGGCCGTTGCCTCAGGCTTGGGCGTCAGCGTTGCATGAAGTGAAAACACTTCCGGCAGATTTGATTCCAATTCCCCCACCACCAGATCAAAGGCGGATTGGTCGACCGTGTCGCCCGCGATCAGAGAGATATCGGCGTCTGAATATGTCACGGACCCGGCGCCAAGTTCCTTCAACGCGGCGATGCCCATGGTGACCGCATCGGCCCAAGCCGGTGTTGGCACGCCAAGCCCGATCGTACATGCGGTTTTTCCCGTGGCGCCAGCGTCTGTTGCGGCAGAGAGTATGCGGCTACGCGCCTGCTCACTATCCGCCGAGCATGCATCGAACCGCGCACCTGTTTCACCAACTAAAAATCGCAACGTGAAAGGGGTGATCACGGGTCTCGGGGCCGAAATGTCCAGCAACAGCCGCAATCCAGCCGGGGCTTTGCGCGTCAGGTTCGTTTCCATCCGCGCTTTTTCAGCGGCGCTATCGCTGATCGCGGTGACAGAGACCTGACCGGCCGAGATCGAGATTTTGGAGCGCGGCAGGCCTGCAAGCGCCGATATGCCAAATGCAACGGCATCGTCCCAGCCTTCCGGAGTTGCGTGCGATGCGGATTCAAGCATATCCGTTATCGCACCTTCACCTGAAACCGCAGTCAGCTCGTCGACGATCTGATCGCGGCTCTGCCCAGTTGGCACAAGGCCGATCAATGATATTCCGTCTCCGTTCCGCAGGATTTCGATGGCAAATTCTGGTGCGGTGAGGGCTGCTGCATCGGCGACGTCCATCGCGTCGGCCAAACGATCGGCATCCACGATCGTGCCAGCCATGGACAGGGCGCGAAATCGTGCAGCCTCGGTCGGGGCGGTGCCCGACAGCGTCACCTGCAACCCGTTTGTCAGCACATGTGCCCAGTTATGTCCCGCAGCCACCAGCGCCTCTTCAACCCCTTCGGCAGATCGACGTTCAACGACATTGGCGGCCCAGCCCGCACATAGAAAGCTCAGCGCAGCTGCCACGGCAAAGGCCATCGGGCCAAAGATATGCCTTGGCAGCAGGCGGGGCAAAGCAAGGTTGGGCAATTTCAGACGCATTGAGCAACGGGCTTTCACTGGAAATTCTTTTACGCGTCTTCCTTAAGCGCCGAAACCGCGCGGATCAATCACACGACAGCACTGGCAGCGAGAAACAGCGCAGCGATCAGTCCGGTATCGCGATTGGAGCGGAACACATCCAGACATCCGGCCGCGTCGTCAATGTCGAGTTTGCGCATCTGCCACAGGAGATGCCAGCCCATCGCCCAGGGCGCCACCAGCGCCAGCCCGAGTTTGGCGGGGCCCGCCGCAGGCAGCAGCGCCAGAAGAATAGCCGCTGACATCAATATCACCGCCGAAATCAAAAAAAGCCCCAGCCATTTGCCTGTCGCTGCGCCGAACAGGCGAGCGGTTGACTTAACGCCAATCAGAACGTCGTCTTCCTTGTCCTGATGCGCATAGATCGTGTCGTAAAACAGCGTCCACGCGATACCGGCCGTGTAAAGCAAGACAGCGGGCCACTCGACCCGGCCGGAATGGGCCGCATAGGCCAGTATGGCCCCCCAATTGAATGCCAGGCCCAGGAAAAGCTGCGGCCACCATGTGAAGCGCTTGGCATAGGGATAGATCGCCACAATCCCAAGCGAGGCGATGCCAAGCCCTATGGTCAGCCAGTTGAAGGACAAAAGCACCAGCCCGGCCGCACCCATCTGCGCGAACATCCAAATCACCGCTTGCTTGACGCTGACCTGCCCCGACGGGATCGGGCGCGACCGGGTACGCGCCACGGCCGCATCAAAGTCACGGTCTGTGATGTCGTTCCACGTGCACCCGGCCCCGCGCATCAGCCAGGCACCCGCTGCACAGCCAAAGATGATCCACAGATCCCATAGCCGCCAGCCGTCAGTGGTGGCGGCCAGTGCGACGCCCCACCAGCAGGGCAGAAGCAGCAACCATGTGCCAATCGGCCGGTCAGCACGTGACAGGCGCAGATAGGGGCGCGTGAATTCCGGGGCCAGCCGGTCCACCCAGTTTCCCCGAACAGCGTCGGCAACGACGCCTTCCGGCTCTGGCGTTTCGTGGATGGGACTCATAAGTTCAGCCTCATGGTAGTGGCAAAGATCAGACTCTGTGTAGACCAGCCGCTTGGGGCGGGGCAATCGGTTCAACTGACCGAAGCGCAGGCGCATTACTTGTTCGGCGTGATGCGCGAAGGGCCGGGCACCCGTCTGCTGGCTTTTAACGGGCAGGATGGTGAGTGGTTGGCCGAGGTCGCTGAGGCAGGCAAACGCAAAGGCGTGTTGATCTGCCAGGAGCAGACCCGCCCGCAATCAGCGCCCCCGGACCTGTGGCTGGTGTTCGCGCCAATCAAAAAGGCCCGCACCGATTTCATTGTGGAAAAAGCCGTTGAGCTGGGCGTGGCGCATTTGGTGCCGGTTCAGACTGCGTTCACCAATTCGGACCGGCTGCGTCGTGACAAGGCCGAGGCGCATATCCGCGAAGCCGCCGAGCAATGTGGTGCGGTCTGTCTGCCCACACTCTCGGACCCGATCAGCCTGACGCGCCTTTTGGCCGGCTGGGATCCGGCCCGCCGCATCCTTTGGGCCGACGAAAGCCGCGCGGGGGCTGCACAGACACTGGCGGGGGCCGCCCCCGGCCCTTGGGCGATTCTGATCGGCCCCGAGGGCGGGTTTTCCGAATCCGAACGCGGTACGCTGCGCGCCTTGCCATTCGTCTTGCCGATGTCGCTTGGCCCCCGAATCCTGCGCGCCGAGACGGCGGCGCTGGCCGTGATTACTCTGTGGCAAGCGCAGTTTGGGGATTGGACATGACGGGGACCGGCATTTCAGCCCTGACCCGTGCAACTCCCGAAGAAGCGGCAGAGATCGCGGCATTTTTGGGTCTGCGGCCCGAACTTGCGATGTTTCCGCTTGGGAACCTCGCTACGTTCGGCATGAGTGGTGGCAGCGATTATGCCATGCGGTTCTGGCTGGCGCGCAGCGCGGCCGGTGCAATCACGGATGTGCTGGGCTGCACCGATGCCGGAATAGTGATGCCCCGGCTGCCATCGGCGGTTTTTTCGGCGGCGGCAGCCGTGCTGCGCGGCAGGCAGATCAGCGGCGTCATCGGCCCAAAACCCGACGCGCGCGGGCTTGAGGCGGCGGCAAAAACATACAACGCTCCGAAAGAACTTGACCGGGATGAGCCGCATTTCTTTCTGGATCTTGACGATCTTACCGTGCCTGCCGGTATCGGCCGCATCGTACCGCTAGAGCACGCACCGCGCGAGGTGATGTTGGGCTGGATGGCAGACTACCGGGTTGAGGCGCTGAATACACCTGCCCAGCGGGCAAGGGAGATGGCCGAAGTCAGCCACAGTCAATATTTGGAACGCGGCAGCCATGTGGTGCTCATGCACGGGGACGTGCCGCTGGCGATGACTGGCTTCAATGCGGCCTTGCCAAACATCGTGCAAATCGGCGGCGTATACACTCCGCCAAACCTGCGTGGCCGTGGGCATGCGCGCCGTGCCGTAGCATTGCATCTTGATCAGGCGCGCGGGGCCGGTGTGCAAAGCGCTACGTTGTTTTCTGCATCCGACAGGGCGGCGCGCACCTATCAGGCCTTGGGGTTTCGCATGATCGGAGAATGGACGCTGGTCCTGTTTGACGGGGATTTGAAAATCGATGGCTGATTTATTGCGCCCCGCCGCGAAGGCAACACTGCATCGCTGGCGCGAGGTGATTGCGGCGGTCCTGACGCTTCTGGTTGGGCTGTGGCTGATGCGGCTTGGCGGTTGGCTTTTGGTGCCATTTGGCGGGATCGTCACATTGCTGGCCGTGGGCTGGGGTGTGATCGCGCTGCGCCGGATACGGTTCTTGCGCGGTGTCGCCGCCCCCGGCATGGTCGAGGTGGATGAAGGGCAGGTGGGGTATCTTGGCCCTAATTTTGGCGGGTTCGTGGCGCTTGCGGATCTGGCCGAGCTTCGGCTGACCGACTTTCACGGCGCGCGCCAATGGCGGCTTTCCACCAGTGCGGGCGACGTGCTGAGCATTCCGGTTGATGCCGCAGGCTCCGATAAGCTTTACGATGTGTTTGCGACCCTTCCGGGGATAAACATGGCCCGCGTGACCGGGGCGCTTGACCACCGGGTTGGGACGACACCGCTTTGGACGCGACCGCACTCAACGCTCTCGGCGCCCTGAGCGATCACAATATGTGATGGTTCTGAGCCGACATTCCGTGCCCACCGGGGTTGACTTGCGCGGCCGGTCGTTTCAGGTCTGGCTGTCCCTGTTCGTCAACTGATCGAGGCTTGATATGTCCATTCCCCAATCCGGCGGCGGCCCGATCGAGCGGTTCGAACAGCTTGCCGAATACATGGAAAGCGGTTGCAAGCCGAAAAGCGATTGGCGCATCGGCACCGAGCATGAAAAATTCGGCTATTGTCAGGATACTCTGAGCCCGCTTCCCTACGATGGCCCGCGGTCGATCAAAGCGATGCTGGAAGGGCTGCGCGACCGTTTCGGCTGGGACCCTGTCGAAGAGCAGGGCCACATCATCGGCCTCACGAAAGATGGCGCGAATGTCAGTCTTGAGCCGGGCGGGCAGCTGGAACTCTCCGGCGCCCCGCTGGAGACGATCCATCAGACCTGCGACGAGGTGAACCATCACCTGCGCGAGGTGCAAGATGTGGCCGACACCATCGGCGCACGCTTTATCGGATTGGGGGCGGCCCCGGTCTGGTCGCATGACGATATGCCGTTGATGCCCAAGGGCCGTTACAAGCTGATGAACGACTATATGGGCAAGGTCGGCACTCACGGCACCCAGATGATGCGGCGCACCTGCACCGTTCAGGTCAACCTCGATTTCGGTTCAGAGGTGGACATGGTGCAAAAGATGCGCGTGGCGCTGGCGCTGCAGCCGGTGGCCACCGCCCTGTTCGCCAACTCGCCTTTCTTTGATGGCAAACCCAACGGCTTTAAAAGCTGGCGCAGCCGCATCTGGCGCGATTTGGATGCCACCCGCACCGGCATGCTGCCCTTCGCCTTTGAAGAGGGTTTCGGTTTTCAGCGCTATGTGGATTACGTGCTCGATGTACCGATGTATTTTGTCTACCGCGACGGGAAGTATATCGACGCGCTGGGGCAAAGCTTCCGCGATTTCCTTAAAGGTCAGCTTCCGGCCCTACCGGGCGAAATGCCGACACTGTCGGACTGGGCCGATCATATGACTACCGTGTTTCCCGAAGCGCGGGTGAAGAAGTATATCGAGATGCGCGGTGCCGACGGCGGCCCGTGGCGCAGGCTTTGTGCGCTGCCCGCGCTATGGGTCGGTCTCATGTATGACCAAAGTGCCTTGGATGCGGCATGGGATCTGGCGAAGGGCTGGGATGCCGATACGCGCGAAGCGCTGCGGGTCGCCGCCTCGGTCGACGGGCTTCAGGCCAAGGTGGGTGGGATCAGCATGCATGACCTCGCGCGGGAGGTTGTCGCCATCTCTGAGGCCGGACTAAAGGCCCGCGCCTGCCCCGGCGTCGGCGGCATGGTCCCGGATGAAACGCATTTCCTTAACACGCTGCAAGAAAGCATCGAAACAGGCAAAGTACCTGCGGACGAGCTTTTGGAGCAGTATCAAGGCGAATGGGCTGGTGATCTTAGCCGTATCTACGCCGAATACAGCTACTGACCCACAGTTACTGACACGGCGCGCGCGGTTTCGATCTGATACCCGCAACCGGCCTGTCACTTTTTCTTGCCAATGCGTGGTTCGGTCCCAGCCTTCAACCGCTCGATATTTGGCAAGTGGCGGTAGTAGACCAAGGTCGCAAGTATCACGATCAAAAAGCCCATATCCCCATGCCCAAGTAAACTGGCCCATATCGCTGCAAGCGCCGCAGTGACTAGGGCTGCGAGCGATGAGATCCGGAAGATCAAAGCCGTCAATGCCCAGGTGGCACAGGCTGCCAACCCGACCGGAAAGGCCAGTGCCAGAAGCGTGCCAAGGAAGGTCGCCACCCCCTTGCCGCCTTTGAATCCAAGCCAGACCGGGAAAAGGTGGCCCAGAAATGCAGCCAGACCTGCCAGCTGGGCCGCATCTTCGCTTAGTGCCGCGCGCGCGATCAGCACCGCAGCCGCACCCTTGCCCGAATCCAGCAGCAATGTGGCCAGTGCTGCAGGCTTGTTGCCGGTGCGCAGCACATTCGTGGCGCCAATATTGCCCGATCCGATCTGGCGCAGATCGCCAAGGCCAAAGACGCGGGTGATGACCATGCCAAAGGGGATGGAGCCCAGAAGATAGGCCAAAACAGCGGTCAGGATCAGCGCGCCTGCGCCCGTTTCAAATACTGGCATCTAGGCCTCCGCTCCGAAAACCTGCTGGCCCGCCACAAAAGTCGCCAGTACACGGCCTTCCATTCTTTGCCCGTCAAAGGGCGTGTTCTTGGATTTTGACCGCAGCGTGAAGCGGTCCAGCACAAAAGGTGCGTCAGGATCAAACAGCACCAGATCTGCAGGCGCCCCCACCGCCAGCCGCCCTTGCGGCAGACCCAGCCGGTTGGCCGGGTTCAAGGCCATCGCCCGGAACAGTTGCGGCAAAGTCAGCTGGCCCGCATGATATAGCCGCATCGCGGCAGGCAGCAGGGTTTCCAGCGCCACAGCACCCGATGCCGCCTCTTCATAAGGAAGGCGTTTGCTTTCCTCATCTTGCGGCGTGTGCATGGAACTGATGATGTCGATCAGCCCGGTTCCCACCGCCTCAACCATCGCCAGCCGGTCGTCTTCCGACCGCAATGGGGGCTTTACCTTGAAGAAGGTGCGATAGTCGCCAACGTCAAATTCGTTCAGCGTCAGGTGATGGATCGAGGTGCCCGCGGTCACGTCAAAGCCGTTCTTTTTGGCGCGCTCCAGCGCGGGCAGGGTGCGGGCCGTGGTGATCTGATCGAAATGGTAGCGCGCGCCGGTCATCTCAATCAGACCCATATCGCGGTCAAAACCCATGCGTTCGGCCATTGGCGACACGCCGGGCAACCCGCGCAGACTGGCAAATTTGCCCGAGGTGACGGCTGATCCTGCCGACAAAATCGGCTCTTGCGGATGGCCCATGACCAGCGCACCGAGCGATCTTGCATAGGTCAGCGCGCGGCTTAGCACCTTTGTGTTGCCCACCACATGATCGCAATCGGTGAAGGCCACAGCGCCCGCATCCAGCAAAAACCCGATCTCGGTCATCTCGCGCCCTTCGCGCCCTTTGGTCAGGGCGGCCATATGGCGGATGCGGACGGGTGAGGCCTCGGCCGCGCGGCGCGTGACAAATTCAAGCGTTTCGGGGTCGTCGATGGCGGGTGTGGTGTCGGGCCG
>JBARVN010000018.1:0-5091 GCA_049646285.1 Albidovulum sp.
AGGACCCAAAGGTGCCACCGAACAGTTCCAACTCGCAGCAACCGCTCAAAACCTCCGCAAACTGGCCAAGTTGGTACCAGTTCCAGCCCCGGCGTAAGGAGGGGCAGCGCGCGGCTTGTTCTTAAAACCAGCATGCGCGTATCAAATGCCGACTTCTTCAACAGTATCTCCGCAAAGCGTGAATTTCAAACAGGTCTCGCACCACAATTCAGCAATTGCGCAAAAGGTGAAATTCCCTTCGGAATTTGCTAAATGCCTGCCAAAAACCAAGCTATAGTCAGACAAATTCAGGAGGATCCCAATGCCGCTTTCCATGACAAAAGACGTGTTCATCACTTGCGCCGTAACCGGTTCGGGCGGCACGCAGGATCGCAGCCCGCATGTGCCGCGTAGCCCCGAACAGATCGCCAACTCGGCGATTGACGCCGCCCGCGCCGGGGCCGCAATCGTCCATTGCCATGTGCGTGACCCCGAAACCGGCAAGCCCTCACGCGATCCGGCCTTGTACCGCGAAGTGACCGAACGCATCCGCGACAGCGCCACGGATGTGGTCTTGAACCTGACCGCCGGTATGGGCGGCGACATCACCTTTGGCCCGGTCGAAAGCCCGCTGCCGGTCAGTCAGGCCGGAACCGATATGGTCGGTGCGACCGAACGTATGCTTCATGTCGCCGACTGCCTGCCCGAGATCTGCACCCTTGATTGCGGCACGATGAATTTCAATGAGGCCGATTATGTGATGACCAACACGCCTGGCATGCTGCGCGCGATGGGGCAGATGATGACCGACCTCGGCGTAAAGCCCGAGATTGAGGCTTTTGACACCGGCCATCTGTGGTTCGCCAAGGAGCTGGTCAAGGAAGGCGTGCTGACGTCACCCGCATTGGTGCAGCTTTGCATGGGCGTGCCATGGGGGGCGCCGAACGATCTCAACACCTTTATGGCGATGGTCAACAACGTGCCTTCGGATTGGAATTGGTCGGCCTTTTCGCTCGGCCGCGATCAGATGGCCTATGTGGCAGCAAGCGTGCTGGCGGGCGGCAATGTGCGTGTGGGGCTAGAGGACAACCTCTGGCTCGGCAAGGGGCAACTGGCCACTAACGCGCAACTCGTCGAGCGTGCCGTGACGATCATCGAGAATATGGGCGCAAAGGTCGTTGGGCCGGATGAGGTGCGCGCCAAGCTCGGGCTGACGAAACGCGCGCCAAGACAGCGTTAATTTGTCGGGACATCTGTCGGGACGGATGCCCGACAGATGCGGGACCGATGCAGGACGGGTATCGACGGGCACATAGGGCCGGTCAGAGGGAAGGACAGACTACATATGACACGCAAGGCATCCATCATCGGTGGCGGCGTTATCGGCGGCGGTTGGACCGCGCGGTTTTTGCTGAATGGCTGGGACGTATCGGTTTTTGACCCCGATCCGCAAGCGGAACGCAAGATCGGTGAAGTGCTGGCCAATGCCCGCGCCAGCCTGCCCGCCTTGTCAGATGTGCCGATGCCCGCCGAGGGGCGTCTGAGTTTTGCCGAGACCATCACAGAAGCCGTGGAAGGCGCTGATTACATTCAAGAATCCGTCTCTGAGCGCTTAGAGCTGAAACACCGCGTCTTTGCGCAGATCCAGCAATCCGCGCATGGCGTGCCCATCGGCTCCTCCACCTCTGGCTTCAAACCTTCAGAGCTTCAGGAAGGCGCCGCCGACCCGTCCACGATCTTTGTCGCGCACCCTTTCAATCCGGTCTATCTGCTGCCCCTGGCCGAGGTGGTTCCAAGCGCGAAGACTGATCTGAAACTCATTGAAAACGTAAAGGAAATCCTGCGCGAAATCGGCATGTTTCCGCTCCATGTCCGCAAGGAAATCGACGCGCATATTGCTGATCGGTTCCTTGAAGCCGTCTGGCGCGAAGCTCTGTGGCTCGTCAAAGACGGTGTCGCCACGACCGAGGAAATCGATGAGGCTATCCGCATGGGCTTTGGTCTGCGCTGGGGCCAGATGGGCCTGTTCGAGACCTACCGCGTTGCCGGTGGCGAGGCGGGTATGAAACATTTCATGGCGCAGTTCGGTCCTTGCCTGCAATGGCCCTGGACCAAGCTGACAGATGTGCCTGAATTCACAGAGGAATTGGTGGATCTGATCGCCGGCCAGTCAGACGCACAATCGGGCCATCATACGATCCGAGAGCTGGAACGCATCCGTGACAGTAACCTCATCGGCTTCATGCGGGCGCTGAAAGACCGCAACTGGGGCGCAGGCAAGGTGCTGCTGGAACATGACGAACGCCGCCGCGCCGCCTTCCATGAAGCGGGAAAGACCGGTGAAGGTGCCCCCATGGTCATGGCCCATATGCAGGTCCTGCCGGGCTGGATCGACTATAACGGTCATATGACAGAAAGCCGGTATTTGTTTGCAGCATCAGAAACTTCGGATGCGTTCCTAAGATTGATCGGCGCGGGGATGGACTATGTCGAGGCGGGCCACAGCTACTACACCGCTGAAACCCATATCATGCATCTGGGCGAAGCCAAGCTGGGTGATCGGCTGACCGGCACGCTTCAGGTGCTTTCGCATGACGAAAAGCGTCTCCACGTCTTCATCCGCATCATACGCGGCGACGAGGTTGTCGCGAGCCTTGAGCAGATGTATCTGCATGTCGACATGAAAGCGGGCCGCGCCTGTCCGGCCGCGCCAGAGGTGCTGGCGCGTCTCACCCCCATTGCCGAGGCGCATAAAGCCCTGCCACGTCCGGACGAGGCAGGCCGCTATGCCGGGCAGCGCAAATGAGCCGGGTCCTGATCACGGCCGGGGCGAGCGGCATCGGCCTTGCAATGGCCAAGGCCTTTGCCGCAACGGGCGCCATGGTGTGGGTCACGGATGTTGATGCCACGGCACTTAGGGCGGTGCCAGAGGGCATTCGCGCCACCCGGGTCAATGCTATGGATGAGCTGGAAGTGGCGGCTTTCTTTAAAGAAATTAAGGAGCTATGGGGCGGTCTTGATGTGTTGTGCGCAAATGCCGGAATCAAGGGACCAACGGCATCCGTGGACGAGATGCCGCTGGACGAGTGGCGCGAATGCATTGCGGTCAACCTTGACGGCGCGATGCTAGCGGCCAAATACGCAGCCCCGATGATGAAGGCTGACGGCTGCGGCGTGATGCTTTTCACCTCCTCTACCGCTGGCCTTTACGGGGTGCCCTACAGGGCGCCATATGCGGCGGCAAAATGGGCGGTGATCGGGTTGATGAAAACGGTTGCCATGGAGCTGGGCCCCTTCGGCATCCGTGCCAACGCAATCGCCCCCGGCTCTGTCACCGGTCCCCGCATTGATCGGGTTATCGAGGCGGAGGCAAACGCCAAGGGGATGACAGCCGGGGCAGTGCGGCAGGCCTATGCGGCTGGCACAGCGCTTGGTCAGTTGTCGAACCCGGAAGACATCGCCAACATGGCGGTTTTTCTCGCATCTGACGGCGCGCGGATGGTCTCCGGTCAGGTTCTGACCGTGGACGGCTTTACAATCAACCCTGACCCGAAGGTGTAAGTCATGGATTTCGGACTGAGCGATGAACAGCGCATGATCGTCGAGACGACGCGTGCCTTTGTTGAGAAAGAGCTATATCCGCATGAGGCCGAGATTGAGCGCAGCGGTCATTTGCGGCTGGATTTGGTAAAAGACTTGCAAGCCAAAGCGATAGAGGCCGGTCTTTATGCCGCAAATATGCCTGAAGAGGTGGGCGGTGCGGGGCTGGATACGCTGACCTGGCTTTTATATGAAAAAGAACTTGGCCGCGCCAACTATGCGCTGCACTGGACCTGTGTTGCGCGGCCTTCCAACATCTTGCTGGCCGGGACAGAGGAACAGAAGGAACGCTATCTATACCCTTGTATTCGCGGTGAAAAATGGGATTGCCTTGCAATGACGGAACCCGGTGCGGGGTCTGACTTGCGCGGTATGAAGGCCTCGGCGCGCGAAGAGGGTGACGATTTCGTGCTCAACGGCACCAAACACTTCATTTCTCATGCGGATCTTGCCGATTTCTCGATCGTCTTCATGGCGACGGGTGAAGAAGAGACGCCGCGCGGCAAGAAAAAGCTGATCACGGCGTTTTTTGTCGACAAGGGCACAAAGGGTTTCATCATACGTGACGGGTACCGCAATGTCTCGCATCGGGGTTACACGAACGCGGTGTTGGAATTTGACGATTGCCGCATTCCGAAACGTCAGATTCTGGGTGAGGTCCACAAAGGCTTTGAGGTGGCCAATACCTGGCTGGGCGCCACGCGTCTGCAAGTCGCCTCTACCTGCCTTGGCCGCGCCGAGCGGGCGATGGATCATGCGGTTTCATACGCGGCTGAGCGCGAGCAGTTTGGTCAGAAAATCGGTAAGTTCCAGGGAATATCCTTTAAACTTGCAGATATGGCGATGGAACTTAAGGCAGCAGAGCTGCTGACCCGTGAGGCCGCGTGGAAGTTTGATCAAGGCACCGTAACGGAAAGCGACATGTCGATGGCCAAGCTGAAAGCCACGGAAGTGCTTGCCTTCATCGCTGATGAAGCCATCCAGATCCATGGCGGCATGGGGCTGATGGATGAGTTGCCGCTGGAACGCATCTGGCGCGATGCTCGGGTCGAGCGTATCTGGGAAGGCACATCCGAAATCCAGCGCCACATTATCAGCCGTGAGCTTTTGCGGCCACATGGCGCATAAACTCTCAATGCCTCCGGCGGAGGTATTTTTAAACAGAAGAAGTAACAGTTGGTTAACTATGACGCGGCAATGTGAGCATACGGTACAGGCGGAGGCGCCGATGACCGTAACAGGAGAAGGCCCCCTGCGCCTCTATGCGGAGCGGGGGGCTGATCCTTTATTCTTCTGTTTGCAAATACCTCGGGGGTCCGGGGGCAGCGCCCCCGGCATATATGGCAAGACCGGGGGCCTGAGATGAGCCGCGATTTATCTCGGCTTTTGCGACCGCGATCTATTGCGGTCATGGGATCTGTCTGGGCTGAAAATGTCATTGCCCAGTGCCAGAAGATGGGCTTTGACGGGCCCGTCTGGCCTGTCCATCCGCTTAAGACGGAAATTGGGGGG
>JBARVN010000019.1:0-7180 GCA_049646285.1 Albidovulum sp.
ACCAAGACCAGCCCCGATGCCGTGGTGCCGGGCCTGATGGCCGTGGGCGAGGCGGGCTGCGCCAGCGTTCACGGTGCCAACCGTCTTGGCTCCAACTCCCTCATCGACCTTGTGGTCTTTGGCCGCGCCGCCGCGATCCGCGCGGGCGAGGTGGTGAACCCGAAAGAGCGGAACCAGCCGGTCAATACCGCCGAAGTCGACAAGGCGCTGGATCGGTTCGACGGCTTGCGCAACGCGGATGGCGCTGTTTCGACCGCAGATCTGCGTCTTGAGATGCAAAAGGCCATGCAAGCTGATGCTGCCGTCTTCCGCACCGATAAGACTTTGGGCGAAGGCGTCAAAAAAATGGGCGTGGTTGCGGGCAAGATGAATGACCTCAAGGTCACCGACCGTTCCTTGGTGTGGAATTCAGATCTGATGGAGACGCTGGAACTGGCGAACCTGATGCCCAACGCTTTGGCCACCATCGTTGCCGCCGAAGCGCGCAAGGAAAGCCGGGGTGCGCATGCGCATGAGGATTATCCAAACCGCGACGACAAGAACTGGCGCGTCCACTCCCTTGCCCATGTCGATGGCGCGAAGGTCAAACTGTCCACCCGTCCGGTCCATCTCGATCCGCTGACAACCCAAAAAGAAGGCGGCATTGATCTGAAAAAAATTGCGCCGAAGGCAAGGGTCTATTGATGCGCACCGCCGTGATCCCCCTTGCCACTCTGATCTTCGTGACCGCCTGCGGCCCGATGACCGTTCAACGCGCTGAACGCGAATGCTTTCAGCGCGCGCGCCTCGCCGCCCATCCGCGCGGGTATATCGGTGTTGCGACCGGCACCAACGGCCCCAAAGTAAAAGGGTCAATCTCGATCTCGTCCGACTTTATTCAGGGCAAGGATCCGTCTGCGCTTTATGACGCCTGCGTCTTTCAAAAATCCGGCGAGCCGCCCCGCCGGCCGCTCTATACCCGCCCCGATTGGAAGGGATAAATCATGGTCCAGTTCACGCTCCCCAAGAATTCGAAAATGCGGGTCGGCAAGACCTGGCCTAAGCCATCGGGCAGCAATGTCCGCAAATTCCAGATCTATCGCTGGAACCCGGATGACGGCGAAAACCCGCGGGTGGATACGTATTTTCTGAACATGGACGAATGCGGCCCGATGGTTCTGGACGCGCTGATCAAGATCAAGAATGAGATTGATCCGACCCTGACCTTCCGCCGCTCGTGCCGCGAAGGCATTTGTGGGTCTTGTGCGATGAATATCGGTGGGATCAACACTCTGGCCTGCATTTATGGGCTGGATGAGGTGCAGGGCGACGTGAAGATCTACCCACTGCCGCATATGCCAGTGGTCAAGGATCTTATCCCGGATCTCACGCATTTCTACGCCCAGCACGCCAGCATCATGCCGTGGCTTGAGACAAAGACAAATCGCCCTGCCAAGGAGTGGAAGCAATCGGTCGAGGATCGCGGCAAGCTTGACGGGCTATATGAATGTGTCATGTGTGCGTGCTGTTCGACCTCATGCCCCAGCTACTGGTGGAACGGCGACCGCTATCTTGGCCCGGCCGCCTTGCTGCACGCCTATCGCTGGATCATCGACAGCCGGGATGAGGCAACACCAGAGCGGCTGGATGAGCTGGAAGACCCGTTCAAGCTGTACCGCTGCCACACCATCATGAACTGCGCCAAGACCTGCCCCAAGGGGCTGAACCCGGCCAAGGCGATCGCCGAGATCAAGAAGATGATGGTGGAACGGGTGGTCTGAGGAAGCTGAGCAGCGATCAGAAACGCTGTTTCCGAACGGTTCCGCGCCCGATATACTTCCCCCATCATGCCCGCCCTTTGCCGCGATTGCCTTCACACGTTCGAAACCGGCAGCCGCTGCCCGGCTTGTCGGTCGCCGCGTGTCTTGTCGCATCCTGAACTCTTCACGCTCTCCATCGCCCATATGGATTGCGATGCGTTTTACGCTAGCGTGGAAAAGCGCGACAATCCGGATTTACACGACAAGCCAGTTATTGTGGGCGGTGCGCACCGTGGTGTCGTCTCGACCTGCTGCTATCTTGCCCGCATCAAGGGCGTCCGTTCGGCGATGCCGATGTTTCAGGCCCTGAAGCTATGCCCCGAGGCGACCGTTATCAAGCCGCGTGGCAGCCACTATGCCGCCGTGTCCAAAACCATTCGCGCCTTGATGGACGAGCTGACACCGAAGGTTGAGCCTTTGTCGCTGGATGAGGCCTTTCTTGATCTGACCGGCACTGCCCGCCTGCATCATGCCCCCCCGGCGGTGATGCTGGCCCGGCTATTGAAACGGATGGAGCAAGAGATTGGCCTGACCGGCTCTGTCGGCCTGTCGCATAACAAGTTTCTGGCCAAGATCGCATCTGATCTCGACAAGCCGCGTGGCTTTTCGGTGATCGGCAAGGCGGATACCGCGGCCTTTCTCAAAGGCAAGCCGGTACGTATGATCTGGGGCGTGGGGGCCGCCACGCAAGCGCATCTGGAAGCGGCGGGCATTCGCAGCTTTGACGATTTGTCTCGCTGGGATCGCAAGGATCTGAACCTGCGGTTTGGTGCGATCGGCGACCGGCTTTGGCATCTGGCGCGCGGCGAGGATTACCGGCGCGTCACCCCGCATGAGCCAATGAAATCCATCTCGGCCGAGACGACTTTTGACGAGGATATCACCGACCCGGAACTGCTGGACGGCCATATCTGGCGGTTGGCCGAACGTGTATCGGACCGCACCAAGGCCAAGGATCTGGCCGGGCGCACCGTCACCCTCAAGCTCAAGCGCGCCGATTTCACGGCCATCTCCCGTCGCCACACCCTGCGCGACGCCACCCAGACCGCCGATCGGATCTATCGGGAAGCCGCCGCCCTTCTGACCCAGGTCGCAGGCCGGGAGGCCTACCGGCTGATCGGGGTAGGCCTGTCCGATATCGTGCCGTCAGATCAGGCGGATCTAACGGGTGATCTGCTGGATCCGGATGCCGTCAAACGTGCGATTGCCGAGCGTGCGACCGATCAGATCCGCGCCCGCTTTGGTCCCGATGCCATCGTCAAAGGCCGGTCGCTGCGCTAAACTAGACTTGCCCTTCCCTGCCCGTCGCCGCAAAGTTCGCGCCGAACCGGAGGCACCAAATGAACATTCTTGATCTTGATCCTATCCACCTGCATTGGCGCGAAGATGGGAACCCTTCCGGCGCGCCGGTGGTCTTTGCCAATTCGCTGGGCACTGATTTTCGCATGTGGGATCAGTTGATCCCGCTGTTGCCGCAGTCGTTGCGCCTGATCCGCTATGACAAGCGCGGCCATGGTCTGTCTTCGTGCCCAACCGGGCCCTATTCGATGGGCGCGATGATCCGGGATGTGGAACAGCTTTGCGATGCGCTCGATGTGCGGGATTGCGTGTTTGTCGGCCTGTCTGTGGGTGGTTTGATTGCGCAGGGGCTGGCGGTCAAACGGCTGGATATGGTGCGCGCCATGGTCTTGTCGAACACCGCCGCAAAGATCGGCACACGCGGCATGTGGAACGACCGGATCAATGCAATTCGCGCAGGCGGGATGGAGGCCATCGGTGATGCCACGATGGAGCGGTGGTTTTCGCGCAACTTCCGCGCCCAACCTGAGATGCAGGGCTGGCGCGCCATGCTGACCCGCCAGCCGATTGAGGGCTATTGTGGCGTGGCCGCCGCCATTGCGGGCACCGATTTCATAACCCCCACCTCGGGGCTGACCCTGCCAACGTTGGTGATTGCCGGGTCGGAAGATGGTGCAACGCCACCCGATCTGGTGCGTGAAACCGCAGGGTTGATCCGGGGCGCGCGGTTTGAACTGATCCGTGGTGCGGGCCACCTGCCACCGGTTGAGCAGCCCGAGACCTATGCTGCATTGCTGCGGGACTTCTTCACTTCGGTCGGGCATCTTTGACAAAATGGCGCGGTTTTTGCTGATCCACGGGTCATGCCATGGCGCATGGTGCTGGCGCGATGTGATCCCGGCGCTGGCCGATTTGGGGCATGACGCCCGCGCCATCGACCTGCCCGCCCATGGGAAGAACCAGACCCCTGCGGGCACTGTGACGTTGGATCACTACATAGATGCGATCCTGTCCGCGATTGACAGGCCGGTCACTTTGGTCGGCCACTCTGCCGCAGGCTATCCGATCACATTGGCCGCCGAGCGCGCGCCCGAAAAGATCGCACAGCTGGTCTATCTTTGCGCCTATCTGCCCGCGCCGGGGCAATCGATGATTGATATGCGCCGGGCATGGCCAGATCAGCCGTTGAAAGGTGCGGTGCATGCCGATGCCGAGGGCGCGGCCTATAGCATCGACACCACCAAAGCCCGGGGCGCGTTCTATCATGACTGCCCCGCCGAGGCCGTGGAGTATGCCCTGCCGCGCCTTTGCCCCGAACCGATCGGACCACAATCGACCGTATTACCCCTGCTGACAAAATGGACTGAGGTTGAAGCCCATTATATCCGCTGCGAAGCGGATCGAACCATCCCGCCTGCCTATCAGGCAACCATGGCCCGGGCTTTACCCCCCGGTCGCGTAACAACGTTGCCAACCGGACACTCGCCTTTTTTTGCTGCGCCTGTGGCTTTGGCAGCGCGCCTGTCGCAGATCGCGATGCAGGCAGGTCACTGAGCTTTCCCCGGCCACGCTGAGCCGGTAGCGTGCCAAGACACCCATGCCTGACAGGTCCAATATGCAAAACCGCCTCGCCCTGACGTTCATCCTGATCACGGTGATGATTGATTCCATCGGTATCGGCATCATTTTTCCGGTCATGCCCGGACTGCTTCGCGAAGTAACCGGGGCCGACATTTCTTCGGCTGCGTTGTGGGGCGGTATCCTTGCGACATCCTTCGCCTTCATGCAGTTCTTGTTTGGACCGATTGTCGGCAATCTTTCGGATCGCTATGGGCGACGGCCGGTGATGCTGATCGCTCTGGCGGTGATGGCGGTTGACTATGTGATCATGGCTTTGGCCAACTCGATCTGGTTGCTGGTCGTCGGGCGCATCATCGCGGGGATTACGGCTGCCACCTTCACCACAGCCTCGGCCTATGTGGCTGATATTTCACCCAAGACCGAACGAGCCAAGAATTTCGGCCTGATTGGTGCAGCCTTTGGATTGGGGTTTATCGCCGGCCCGTTCCTCGGCAGTCTTCTTTCGACATTGGGCATCAGGGCGCCATTCTGGGGGGCGGCGGCGCTGTGCACGGCGAACCTCATACTCGGGTATCTGGTTTTGCCGGAATCACTGGCCGAAACGCTCCGCCGCCCTTTCACTTGGGCAAGGGCGAATCCGCTCTCTTCCTTTCGGGCGATCGGGCACTTGCCGGGGCTTGGCAAGCTGTTGGCGCTCTACTTCGTCTATCACGTGGCATTGCATGTTTATGAGGCGGTCTGGGCCTTCTACGGCACCGCGCGGTTTGCGTGGGACCCCTTCACAATCGGCATATCGCTTGCGACCTACGGGCTGTTTTTCACTTTGGTGCAAGCCTTTGGTATCGGACCGATGATCGCCGCATTCGGAGAGCGCAAGACAACGCTGCTCGGCTTGGGCATCGAAGGCATCGCCTGTCTGTTCTTCGCCTTCGTGACGTCGGGCATCGCGGCGATTGCGTTCACATCCGTGGCAGCCCTTGGCAGCGTTGCGGGCCCGGCGATGCAGGGGCTTATGTCAAACGCAACGCCGGACGACCAGCAAGGCGAGCTTCAGGGCGTCATTGCTTCAACAACTGCGGTCGGCATGATCTTGTCGCCGATGCTGATGACGGGCACCTTTTCATGGTTCACGCGGCCGGGTGCGGCAATCTATGCACCCGGCGCACCGTTTTTGCTGGCAGCGGTGCTGTTGCTGATATGCATGATCATGCTTGTCATGTGGTCGCGCGTGAAACGCACAGGATGACTGCGGCGGCCTTTGGCCCCCGGCGCCACTTTTCAGCCTGCCGACGATCCGTCACCGTCAGTCAGGCAGGCGCAGATCTGATCCCATTGCCGGCGCGACATGCGTTCCTTGGCGGCCAGAAGCCAGTAGGTTTCGTGATGAGGCAAAACCTCGGGCGACACGCGGCAAAGCGCGCCCGTGGCCAGATCCGGCGCTATGAGCGGCAGAGAGGCCAGCAAAACCCCCAACCCCGCCCGCGCCGCTGCAAGCCCTGCGGCAAACGTGTCAAAGCGCAGCCCTGCCACTGGCGTTGTGGCGGTGGCGGTTCTGGCCGACCATTCCGCCCACCCCGGACGTGGGCCAGACACCGCCAGTCGCGGCAGGTCGCGCCAATCTTCTGCCTGTGCCTGCAATGCCGGGGCAACCACCGGGGCGATCTGTTCGTCATAGAGCGGGGTGCGAAATGCAGCGGACCAGTCGCCTGCGCCGTAGCGGATTTTAAGCGTGCCATCCTCAGCCGCAGCATCGGTCGAGATGACCATCGTGCGGATCGTCACCTGTGCACCCGTCGCCTCGGCCAGCCGCGCCAATCGCGGCACCAGCCACAGCTCGGTGATTGAGGCGCTGGCCGACAGCGTCAACTGGCGCTGGCTGACCCCAAAGAGCGCCTCGGAACTGTCGCGCAGACTTTCCAGTGCCGCCTGCACATGCGGCAGCCACGCCTCGCCTTGGGGCGTCAGCCCGATCTGGCGGGCCTTGCGCACGAAAAGCGGCGTCCCCAGCCGCCGTTCCAGATTGGCAATGCGTTGACTGATGGCCGACTGGGTTAACCCCGTCTCAGACGCCGCCGCAGTAAAACTGCCGCAGCGCGCGGCGGTTTCAAAGGCGCGGATCCATTCCAATGGCAATCTGTCGAACCCAGCCACATCCATTACGAAAAAGACCCCTCAGAATGGAATTGCCTAATTTGTATTTATGGATGAAACCGCCGAAACTGTCGATGAAAATCAAACTGACGAAGGTACCCCGCCTCATGCACACAGTCACGCTTGACCAAGACGGCAGTTTTCTGACCCTGACAACCGGCGCCCAAAGCCACCGCTTTCACGCAATCTGGCTGCGCGACAATTCCACCGATCCCGCCACCCGCGATCCGGGAAATGGTCAGCGGCTGATCACGATGGCCAGCCTGCCTGCCGATCCGCGCCTGTCTGGCGCCCGGATTGAGGGTGACATTCTGGTTTGCACCTTCTCGGAAGGCCTGAGCAGCAGCTAT
>JBARVN010000020.1:0-8766 GCA_049646285.1 Albidovulum sp.
CCGCCGAGGCGGCGATCACCCCTGCGATGACGGCTGAGGAGTTCGGCGCGGCAATGACGGCCATGGCCAGCCTTCGCGCACCGATTGATGCCTTCTTTGAAGCGGTTCAGGTCAACAGCGACAATGAGATCGTGCGGCGCAACCGGCTGAACCTGCTCAGCCGCATTCGCCAGATCTGCCTGAGCGTGGCGGATCTGAACAAGATCGAAGGGTGAGGCGCGCCCGGACGAACCTCCAGTAAAGGTTCGTCAGCGCCGGTCGCCTGAAGCGAAAGCGAAGGGCCGGGTTTATGTCGACCAACATTGCCGACTTCTAACTCAAGCCTCGGCGGTGAACTGCGCCACGGCGACCTGCCAGCCGCCCGGGCCGGACAGAAGTACCGCCGAGAGGACCGCCCCGACCCGGCCCGCATCGGTGCCGTCAGCATGAACAATGCCCGACAGCACATAGCGCTGCATGACCTGAGCGACGCCCGGTGCGAGGGTGCGTATCTTGCCCCGGCCTGTGACCAGTTTGGCACGGGCGAAAGCGCCTGCCATCTCGCCCGCCAAAGTCGCGGTGATGGCTTTTTCCCCTTCGGCCCAGACGCCTGTGAGGGTCAGAAAATCGGCATCCTTGACGAAAAGGGCTGCCATCGCGCGCGCATCGCGGCTGGACCACGCATTGGCAAAGGCGCGGGCGAAATCATCGGGGCTGGCAAGGTTCATTGCGCCACCTTCACCAGCTTGCCGGGGTTGAGGATGCCGTCAGGATCCAGCGCGCGTTTGATGCGGGCCATCACCTCATAGGCCTGCCCGTGTTCCAGCTCCATCAGATCCATCTTTCCCATTCCCACGCCATGTTCTCCGGTGATCGTACCGCCAAGGCGCAGCGCGCGTTCGGCCATTCGGGTCGCAAGGGCCTTGGCGGTTTTCAATTCGGCCTCATTGCCGCGTTCGATCAAAAGGATCGCGTGGAAATTGCCGTCGCCGACATGGCCAAGGATCGGGCCGGGCAGGCCAGAGGCTGCGATCTCCGCGCGTGTATCGCGCACGGCTTCGGCCAGGCGCGAGATTGGCACGCAAATATCAGTGACCATGCCCATGGAGCCAGGGCGCGAGGCGATGGTCGCGGGATAAGCCCCATGGCGCATGCGCCACAGTTGGTTGCGGTCCTCGGTCGTGGTGGCCCAGTTGAAATGGCCGCCGCCCATCTCGGCCACAATCTCGCCGAACCGCGTGGCATCTTCGGCGGCGGAGTGTTCCGAGCCGTGGAATTCCACCATCAGATGCGGTTTTTCCGGCAAGGATGTGCCGTTTTGCGCGTTGAATATCTGCGCGGTCGTCTCATCGACAAATTCAATCCGGGCCATCGGGATGCCCATCTGGATCGTGGCCATCACGGTTTCGACCGCGTCGCTGAAATCGTCGAAGGCGCAGGTTGCGGCGGTGATCGCTTCGGGCTGGCCGTGCAGTTTCAAGGTGAGTTCGGTGAGGATGCCCAGCGTGCCTTCCGACCCCACAAAGAGCCCCGTCAGGTCGTAACCCGCCGAGGATTTGCGTGCACCCGATCCGGTGCGGATCACGCGGCCATCGGCCAACACGACCTCAAGCGCCATGACATTGTCGCGCATCGTGCCGTAGCGCACCGCGGTGGTGCCCGAGGCCCTCGTGGCCGCCATACCGCCCAACGAAGCATTGGCGCCCGGATCCACCGGGAACATCAACCCCGTTGCACGCAATTCGGCATTCAATGCTTCGCGCGTCACACCCGGTTGCACTACGGCTTGCATGTCTTCGGCCCGGACCGTCAGCACCTTGTTCATTAGGCTCATATCCAGGCAGATACCGCCTTGGGTGGCCAGCGCATGGCCTTCAAGCGAGGTGCCTGTCCCCCATGCCACGACCGGGCAGTGGTGTTGTGCACACATCATCACGATCTTTGCCACCTCGGCGGTCGTTTTCGGGTAAGCCACCGCATCGGGCAGGGTTTCTCGAAACCATGCCTCACTTTGCCCGTGGCTTTTGCGTTCGGGCTTGGACCGCGCCAAGCGATCTCCTAAGAAGGAGTTGAGTTCGAGAAGGGCAGCTTCGTGGGGCATGTGACCTCATGGGGTGGGCGCGGCGACCCTAGGCCAAGCGGGCCGCCCGGGGAAGCCCTGGTGAAGTTGGCTCGCGGAATAATGCCGGGTGAATGACAACAAGCTGAATTGGGGCCGGCGCCAAGTGCGCCACCTCCGTGCCGAGGCGGCACGGATGCTGGGTGTGATGCGCGCGAAGGGGCCAAGCCAGGTGCAGTTCTGGTTCATCGCGCTGATGATCGGGATTGCCGCCGGTTTTGCGGCCTTAGGGTTTCGCAAGGGCATATCCGTGCTTCAGACTTTTGCCTATGGTAGTGACGATCTTCAGCTGGCATCCGCAGTGGGCGCGCTTGACTGGTGGTGGGTTCTTGGCTTGCCGATACTGGGCGGCCTGATCGTTGGATTGATTTTGGACAGGTTCACGCCCGATGGCAGGGTGCGCTCGGTGGCGGATGTCATCGAAGGGGCCGCTTTGCACGACGGGCGGGTTGAAAAGCGCGCTGGTCTTGCATCGGCTGCGGCCTCTCTGATCACGCTGAGTACCGGGGGGTCAACGGGTCGCGAGGGGCCGGTTGTGCATTTGGCAGCGGTGATTTCCACTTGGGTCTCAGTACGGATCAATGCAAACGGGATCACCGGCCGCGATCTTTTGGGCTGTGCAGTTGCCGGTGCGGTGTCGGCCAGTTTCAATGCCCCGATTGCCGGGGCGATTTTTGCGCTTGAGGTGGTGTTGCGCCACTTTGCGGTCCATGCCTTTGCCCCCATCGCGATTGCGGCCGTTGCAGGTACGGTGATCAACCGCCTGGAATACGGCGGTGTTACCGAGTTTGCTCTGCCTGCAGACGGCGGTCTTGCGTTTTACGTTGAACTGCCGGCGTTCTTGTTGTTGGGCGTGGTGTGCGGCTTTGTGGCAGTGATCTTGATGCGCGCGGTGTTTTTTGCAGATGATATCGGCAATCACATACAGCGAGTAACGCGGATTCCGCGCTATTTGCGCCCAGCATTTGCGGGGGCATTGCTGGGCCTGATGGCCATTCCTTTTCCCCATATTATCGGGGCAGGCTATGAGGTGACATCGGCCGCATTAACAGGGCAATTGGGGTTTGGGGCGGCGGTGGTTTATACAGTTGCAAAGGTGGTGGCGGTGGCCATCACGATGGGTGGGCGCATGGGGGGCGGCATGTTTGCCCCGGCCCTTGTCGTGGGCGCGCTGACCGGCCTTGCCTTTGGCCTGATTGCAACCGGTGTTCTGCCCGAAGTGTCGGGGGCGGAAACGGTCTATGCGCTTGCCGGGATGGGGGCGGTGGCGGCAGCCGTTCTGGGTGCCCCCATCTCAACCACGCTCATCGTGTTTGAAATGACCGGAGATTGGGAGACGGGGCTTGCCGTGATGACAGCGGTGTCTTTGTCCACGGCCATTGCATCGCGCCTTGTGGATCGGTCGTTTTTCCTGACGCAGCTGGAACGACGCGGTATTCATCTGGCGGCTGGCCCGCAGGCCTATCTGGCCGAGACGATCCGGCTGTCTTCACTGTTGCGGCCCATGGATCACCTGCGCGCCGCGTCTGAGGACACGTGCCGTGAATTGATCAATGCGGGCACAATGTTGGGCGAAAACCAGACGCTGGAAACGGCCCTGCGCATATTCGAGGCGAGCGGGGTAGATTTCATCCCCGTCATCGGCCGGCCGCACGGAGAGGGAGAGCCGGAGCTTTTGGGCGCAGTGTTCCAAACCGACGCATTGAAGGCCTATGCCAAGGCGCTGGCGGACACGGCGGCGGAAGAGCATAGCTGACATGCAGGCGCGCTGGGCGGTTATTCGACGATGATGACCTTTCCCGTCAGGCCTCCCTCAACGCTTTTGGCAAAGGCGCGACCGACTTTGGCCGCCGGCACCGTCTCATGCCCATGAAAATACGCACCGTACCTGCCTGCTGACACGTCCAGCAGTCCCGGGCTGACAACATTGATTCGCATATTGCGCGGCATTTCGATTGCCGCACCGGTTACAAACCCGCCAAGCGCACCGTTGGCTGTGGCCGCCCCGGTGCCCAGCCGGATCGGGTCACGGTCCAGCACCCCGCTTGTCAGCGTGAAAGATCCGCCGTCACTGACATGGTTCAGCCCGACCAGAACCAAGTTGACCTGTCCCATCACTTTGTTGGTCAGGCCAAGCATGAACTGATCGTGGGTGAATTCCACCAATGGGCCGAAATGAACTGAACCGACTGCTGAAATGACCGCGTCAACCGTACCGCACGTCCGGTACATAGCCTCAATCGAGGCGCGGTCTGAGATATCGACTTGCACATCGTCGCCCGTGCGGCCCGCCCTGACGATCTCATGTCGCGGTGCTAATTCGGCGCAAGCCGCGCTGCCAATATCGCCCTCCGCCCCGACAATCAGTATTCGCATTGTGACACTTTCTGCTGGAAATTGGGCTAAAGCCGCTCGACCGCTACTTTGTCAGTATAGAATGCGAGGTGCCCGGCGATGGCTTCCATGCCGTTTATCGGGGCTTCATAGCTCCATGCCGCGTCCACAATCGGGCCGCTTTTGGCAATGATCGAGTAATAGCTTGCCTGCCCCTTGTGCGGGCAGGTGGTTGTCTTGGCTGAGCGGTCCAAAAAGGCCATGGCGATGTCCGCACGCGGAACGTAGATCACGGGCGGATAGCTGCCTTCGGTCAGTTCCAGCGCGGCATTGCTTTCCCCGATAACAGCGCCACCCGCGCGGATAACCCACGTGCCGCTGACCTGCCGAATGTGGATATGGTCGTTCATCTGATACCTCTTGTCCGGGCTGATCGGTGAATTGTGATCGTATAGTGAAACAGATCGGTGTCAAACCGGAGCGGTCGCCGCACTCAGCCATTCACGCGCGGGTTCGGACACGCGCGGACCGATGCGTTCGGCGACTTCGGCGTGATAGGCGTTCAGCCATGCCCGCTCAGCTTCGGTCAGCAAGGGTACATCGATCAAACGGCGATCAATCGGTACATAGGTGAGATCCCGGAACATAAGCATCTTGCGATGATCGTCTCCGCCGGGAAGGGAAGGTGCGTCGTCAACCAGCACCAGATTTTCGATGCGGATGCCGAAGGCCCCTTCGCGGTAATAGCCCGGCTCATTCGACAAGATCATACCCGCTTGCAACGGAACATCCCCTGTGCGGCTTAGGCGTTGCGGGCCTTCATGGACCGACAGGTAGCAGCCTACACCGTGGCCGGTGCCATGATCAAAGTCCTGCCCGGCCAGCCACAGGTTATAGCGCGCGATACTGTCCAGATGCGCGCCCGCAATGCCCACAGGCCAACGCAGGCGGGAAATGGCGATCATCCCTTGCAATACGCGCGTAAAAGCGGCTTTCGCCTCAGGGTCGACCGGGCCTACGGCCACCGTGCGGGTGATATCGGTGGTACCGTCAAGATATTGACCGCCGGAATCGATGACCACTATTTCGCCCGACCGCAGCGGGCGGTTGGTGGCGTTTGTGACGCGGTAATGCATGATCGCGCCATTGGGGCCGGCACCACAGATCGTCTCAAAGCTTATTTCCTTGAGCACATTGGTAGCGCGGCGAAACCCTTCAAGGGCCCGCACGACATCGATTTCGCTCAGGCCCCCTTGCGGCGCCTCAGCATCAAGCCAGGCCAGAAATTCGACCATCGCGGCCCCGTCGCGCAGATGCGCTTCTTGCATGCCGGCAATCTCGGCGGCGTTTTTGCAAGCCTTCGGCAAAAGACACGGATCAGGGGCCCATTGCACTGCGATGCCCGCCTCTTCCAGTTCCAGTGTCACTTGGCGGGGTGCTGTGGCGCGGTCCACGCGGACCGGGCCCGTCAGGGTCCGCAAGGCCGGGGCAAAGGCGGCGGGGGGGCGAATGGTGACATCGGGGCCAAGATGGGCACGCACCTCATCGGTCAGTTTTTCAGGCGCAATGAACAGCGTCAGCCGTCCGGTTGCATGCAAAAGCGCCATCGCCTGCACCACAGGATTGCGCTCAATATCGGACCCCCGAATATTCAAAAGCCAGGAAACGGAATCGGGCAGTGTCAGAACGGCGGCTTCTTGGCCCATGGCCGCCAGTTCGGCACCGATACGGATGCGTTTGGATGCGGCGGTTTCGCCTGCAAACTCCAATGGCTGCGGCGCCACAACCCCGAGGGGCGGAAGCGGCCGGTCATGCCAGATACGGTCGATAATATTGTCTCCAGGGCAAAGAGTTATACCGCTTTTCGTAAGTAATACCTCAAGGTCTTCAAGCTCCTTGGCGGTGTGCAGCCAAGGGTCAAAGCCGATGCGCCCGCCTTTCGGCAAATGCTCTTTCAGCCAGTCGCCTGGTTTCACATCAGGCCACGGAACTGGGGTGAAGACGGACAAGTCGACCTGCGCTTTTACCTGGGAGCGGTAGCGGCCATCGATGAAAACCCCCGCAATCATCGGCAAGATGACGGCGAAACCGGCGGAGCCTGTAAAGCCCGTCAGCCACTCCAACCGTTCATCGCAGGGGGCGACGTATTCACCTTGATGTATATCAGCGCGTGGAACGATAAATCCGTCAAGATCGGCTGCTGCCATTTGTGCCCGGAGGGCTGCCAAACGGGATGGGCCCTGATCCGGGCGAGCTTTGCTTTCAAACGTCTGGAACATGGTTGATCCGTTTTCCCCTGTCGGAAGCGATGCTTCCGTTGTTTCGCAGTTCGTCTGAAAAGACCAGAACCCCGTTGGCTTTGCTCCTGAGTAAATTCGTGTAAAACTAGGCAAGTGGAGGAAGGCCAATGACCGGACACACGGAATTTGCCCGAATGGAGCAAGCTGGTTGGGCAGATGCGGCCACCGTTGCGGCCTATGCACGAGATTTTGGGAAAGCCGCCGAACAATGCGTAAGCACACTCGTCGGCGCGACCCGGGCTGGGCCGGGGCAAGATGCGCTTGATCTGTGTTGCGGGCATGGGATTTTGGCCAACGGCCTTGCTGCGGCTGGCGCAAGAGTGACCGGACTTGATTTTTCCCCGGCCTTTCTTGAAATCGCCCGTCAGAGCGTCCCCGCCGCAAACTTTGTCGAAGGGGATGCAATGGCGTTGCCGTTTGACGATGAAAGCTTTGACGCAATTGCGATTGGCTGCGGTATCCCGCATGTCCCTGATCCTCCGAGGGTGCTGTCGGAATGTGCCAGGGTGCTGCGCCCGGGCGGCCGCTTGGCGTATTCGGTGTGGCACGGCGCCGACCGGTTCGGTGCATTTTCATCGGTTTTCAGTGCCATAGCACGCCACGGTGATCCCGGTGTGACAATGCCGTCTGGACCAGGCGCGCATGATTACGGCGAGCCAAAACGGGCTTTTGAGACCTTGGCGCAGGTGGGATTTGATGAAATGGCGCTGGAAACCGTAGAGAGCTACTGGACCTGTGACGATTTGGGTGCCGTATATGACTATTTTCTAGAGGGCACCGTGCGGGGTGGCGTCATGCTGCGCCGACAACCGCACGCTGCTCAGGCGGCAATCCGCGCCGCAGTCGTGGCTGACCTTAGGGCAAACCTTGGGGAAACAGGGCCATGGCGTGTGCCGGTTCCGGCGGCGATCATTTCGGCGACGCGCATAAAGCCTTAGCTCGCCCGTTTGATCCCCATCAGACGGGCCCGTGCGCGCGGGTTGCTGTCGAAAAGCGATGCAAGCTGTTCGGTCATTGCCCCTGCCAGCTGTTCCACATCGGTGATCGTCACAGCGCGCTCATAATAGCGGGTGACGTCATGGCCGATGCCAATGGCGATCAATTCAACGGCCCTGCGTTTTTCCACCATGGCGATCACGTCGCGCAGGTGTTTTTCAAGATAATTCGCGGGGTTAACGGACAAAGTGGAATCGTCCACGGGCGCGCCGTCAGAAATCACCATCAGGATCTTGCGCGCCTCGGGGCGGCCGCACATGCGACGGTGCGCCCATTCAAGCGCTTCGCCGTCGATATTTTCCTTCAGCAAGCCTTCCTTCATCATCAGACCAAGGTTGGACCGTACGCGGCGCCAAGGCGCATCCGCGCCTTTATAGATGATGTGGCGCAGGTCATTCAGCCGTCCCGGCTGTTGTGTGCGACCTTCGCCCAGCCATTTTTCACGCGAAAGACCGCCCTTCCAGGCGCGGGTGGTAAAGCCAAGGATTTCTACCTTGACCTGACACCTCTCCAGCGTGCGTGCCAGAACATCCGCGCAAATCGCCGCGATGGAAATCGGACGGCCCCGCATGGAACCGGAATTGTCGATCAAAAGCGTGACGCAGGTATCGCGAAACTCGGTATCTTTCTCGACCTTGAAGGAAAGCGGCGTGGTCGGGTTTGCGACAACACGGGCAAGGCGGCCCGCATCCAGCGTGCCCTCCTCCAGATCAAATTCCCACGACCGGTTCTGCTGGGCCTGCAAGCGGCGCTGCAGCTTGTTGGCAAGGCGGCTGACCGCCCCTTTCAACGGGTCAAGCTGCTGGTCAAGATAGGCGCGCAAGCGTTCCAACTCAGCTGGTTCGGCCAGATCCTCGGCTTTGATTTCTTCATCAAAATCCGTGGTATAGACGGTATAGTTCGGGTCGGCTGCGGAATGCGGGGCAGGGGGTGGTGGTTCCAGCGGCGCTTCGCCCTCGGGCATCTCGGCCTCGTCCCCGTCCTCCATATCGGCCATCTCATCCATCGAGACTTCGGCCTGTGACTGGTCGTCCTGAT
>JBARVN010000021.1:0-14857 GCA_049646285.1 Albidovulum sp.
TCAAACTCTTGCAGGCCTCAGCAAAAAACCTTACAGAACAAGCCTCGGCGGGTTGGCGGAGAGGTTACGCACCGGATTGCAAATCCGTGAAGACCGGTTCGATTCCGGTACCCGCCTCCAACAAAATAAAATACTCAGCCGATTTCTGCGTGCTGTCTAAATGTAAACGGTGGGGTGCTGAACCATCATTCCCCAATTTTGGCTTGGCTCTTCGCCGGGCAAAGGGCCCCAAGGCGCGCTACACCACCAGTCTGGCTTACATTCTTGATCACACCTTGGCGGCGCTGAACGTCTCAGCAAACTGTTCGCGCAGGATATTCTTTTGCAGTTTCCCCATCGCATTGCGCGGGACCTCTGTCATCACGATCAGCTGCTTGGGCTGTTTGAACCTTGCAAGCTGATCACCCAAGGCCGCCATGATGCTTTCGGTCGATACCGTCGCGCCCGGTTCGGCCACCAGCAGGCCAACTACGCTTTCACCAAAGTCAGGATGCGGCACGCCGATCACGGCGCTTTCCAAAACACCGGGTTGGTCGTCGAGGATCAATTCGATCTCTTTGGGATAGATATTGTAGCCACCCGAAATGATCAGATCCTTGTTGCGGCCCACGATGGTGACGTAGCCATCCTTATCGATCAGCCCCAGATCGCCGGTGATAAAAAACCCATCGGCCCGTAGCTCCTCTGCGGTTTTTTCGGGCATCTGCCAATAGCCCTGAAACACATTCGGCCCGCGAACTTCGATCTGGCCAATCTCCCCTTGGGCGACCGTCTCGCCTGTTGCGGGATCAGTGACTTTCAGGTCAACACGCGGCAGCGGAAATCCAACGGTGCCGGCACGACGCTCGCCGTCATAGGGGTTTGACGTGTTCATATTGGTTTCGGTCATGCCGTAGCGTTCAAGGATCCGGTGCCCGGTCCGATCTTCGAACCGCACATGGGTTTCGGCAAGCAAAGGCGCGGAACCCGATACAAACAGCCGCATATGCGCTGTCAGTGCAGCGGTGAACCGGTCGTCATCCAAAAGCCGGGTATAAAACGTCGGCACGCCCATCATCGTGGTGGCCTGCGGCATGAAGCCGATCATCTGATCCATATCCAGCTTCGGCAGGAATATCATTGATCCACCGGCCATCAGCGTGACGTTGCTGGCGACGAACAGGCCGTGCGTGTGAAAGATCGGCAAAGCATGGAGCAGCACATCGGCATCGGTAAACCGCCAGTAATCCACAAGCGTCTCAGCGTTCGATACAAGGTTGGCCTGCGTCAGCATCGCGCCCTTTGACCGGCCGGTTGTGCCCGATGTGTAGAGGAATGCCGCCAGATCATCGGGCGCGCGGCTGACCGTCTCAAAGGCCTCGGGCTGGCCTTCGGCCAGGTCGGGAAAACTGCCGGTGCCGTCATGGTTCAGGCTGTGCAGCGTGGCCCCGTAGGCCGCAGCAACCGGGGCCAGCGCAGCCGCCACCTTGTCCGTGACAAGCACAAGCTTTGCGCCCGAATTGCCAATGAAATAGTCCAGTTCGGATGCCGTATAGCCGGTGTTGAGCGGCAGAAAAATCACGCCCGTCTGGGCGCAGGCGGCATAAACAGCCAAAGCTTCGGGCGACTTGTCTATCTGTGCTGCAAGCCGGTCACCCGGCACCAGACCCGCACCTGTCATCGCATGGGCATAGCGCGCCACCATCTGCAAAAATGCACCATGGGTCAGCGTCATGCCGTTTGGCAGGTACAAAAATGGTGTGGGCTTTCCGACGTGACGACCGAACAGAGTGTCATAAAGCAAATTGGCCATGGAATTTTCCAGATTATCAGGCGGCGGTTGTCATCGCCTTGCGGGCAAGTGAGCGGAGCGCAGCCGAGGACGCAATCTTTTGGCTGGTCGTAAAGGCTTCGTGGTTTTCGGTGATCCGGCTCAAATCGTAAAGGTAATTCACCATCGCGCCGCCCGATTGCGCGCGCCCATTGGCGGACAGATCGGCACGGGCGTGCACCTCGTGAACCGATGCGCCGTTGTTCAGATGGAACCGTGCGACGGGGTCGCGCGGCAACCCATCTTCGCGCTTTGCCTCAAGCAGATAATGGGTCGCGAGCGCACGCAAGGCTTCGGGGTCGTCCTTGCGGTCTGCCAGCCCCTTTTCGCTCAACCATGTCATAAGCCCAGGAATAGGCGAAAGCGTGACAAAGGTACTGATCTGCGGCAAGGCGCTGCTCAGGTCGCCCGCAACCTGTTTGATTAAGGAATTGCCAAAGGAAATCCCCGCAAGCCCCGCCTGACAGTTCGAAATTGAATAGAAAACTGCCGTGTCGGCCTTTGCTTCGGGCAGTGGATCGCGCCCTTCTGACAAGACGGACTGAATGGAGCCGGGGATGCCCTTGGTCAGCGCCACTTCGACGAAAATCAAGGGCTCATCCGGCATCGCAGGGTGAAAGAACCCAAAGCAGCGCCGGTCGGTTGGTTGCAAGCGGCGGCGCAAATCATCCCAACTGTCAATCGCATGGACGGCCTCATAGGCGATGATCTTTTCAAGGATATGCGCAGGGCTTTCCCAATTGATCGGGCGCAATACCAGAAATCCACGGTTGAACCAGCTGGACAGCAAGTGCTGCAAATCGGCGTCCAGATTTGCCAGCGCCAGATCGGTTTTCATGAACCGCAGCAGGTCTTCGCGCATCGCCACAATCCGCGCGGTGGCGCCAAGCACCTGATTGAGACGGCGGGCAAGCTCCTGACGCGGGGCCTCGGAGGCGGCCATCACGCGGCGGAAATTGGTGACAGACCGCTCCGCCGCATAGGCCGTTGTTGCTGCGATAACAGCGTCGGTGTCGATATCCATCTCGGTATTCAAAAATGTGAAAAAAGCGTGTTTTTTCGCATCGTCCATCGCCTCGTACCGATTGAGGATCTGGCATGCGACGGTATAGCCCGTGACCTCACCCAAATTTCCAATCAGGTCACGGCACAGCGCCTCAATCGGTCGGCCATCGGCGCGGCTGCTGCCCAATACCGGCAAACGGCGGTCGATCAGTGTCGATAAAAGATCCGCAAGCAGGCTCATAGGACCGGTCCCATCAGATAGTCGGGCAGCCATGTCGCAAGGCCGGGGAACGCGCAAAGGATGATGATCGCCAGCACCATGCAGCCCACGAACGGGAACGACCCGACAAGGATTTTCTTCAGCGAGATGTCAGGCGCGATGCCGTTGATGACATATAGGTTCAGGCCCACCGGTGGTGTGATCAGGCCAATTTCCATGTTGATGGTCAAGATCACCGCGAACCAGATCGGGTCAAACCCGGCGGTTGTGATGATCGGCAACAGGATCGGGGCAGACATCAAGATCACGGCAACGGGCGGAAGGAAGAACCCCGCAACCAGCAAAAACAGGTTGATGATCCCCATGAGCACCCAGCGGTTCACGTCCAGATCGGCAATCCAGCCGGCCACCGACTGCGTCACAAACAGCGACGACAGCATGAAAGAAAACACACCAGCCGCGGCGATGATGAACAAGATCATCACCGATTCCTTGGTTGCATCGCGCAAGACCGCCCAAAGCGCCATGGGCTGATAAAGCCGGTACACAATCATCGCCACGACAATGCAAAGCATTGCACCAACCGCCGCCGTTTCAGAGGGTGTCGCGATGCCGCCATAAAGCGCATAAAGCACCCCGACGATAATCGCCACAAAGGGCAAAACGCGCGGCAGGACATCGAAACGCTCGGCCCAGCTATAGTTGATGCCAGACAAGGCCACACCAGCCGCACCGCGCCGCCACGTATCGTAAATCGCCCAGGCGATGAACAGCGACACCAGCAACAAGCCGGGGATCACACCTGCAAGGAACAACCGCCCGATGCTGGTTTCCGTCGCGATGCCGTAGACGATCATGGTCACTGAGGGCGGGATCAAAATGCCCAGCGTGCCGCCTGCAGCAATCGACCCTGCGGCAACCTCATCGGGATAGCCGCGCTTGCGCATCTCAGGGATGCCCATTTTACCGATAGCGGCACAGGTGGCAGGGCTTGACCCGGACATCGCCGCAAAAAGCGCGCAGGCCCCAAGGTTGGACACGACCAGCCCGCCGGGCACCTTCGTCAACCAGCGTTCCAGGGCCTCATAAAGGTCCGGCCCGGCCCGCGTTGATGAAATCGCCGCGCCCATGATGATGAACATCGGGATCGACAACAGGGCAAAGCTGTTCAGCTCGCCGTATAGCAGCTCTGGCAGGGCCACCAGCGACCTTGCGCCATCAAACACAAACAAGAACCCGGTGGCGACGATCAGCAGACCGGTGGCCACCGAAACCCCTGAAAACAGCACCAGAACGGTACAAAGGGCGACAAGCCCCCCAACGGCAAGCGGATCCATCAATGCCTCCGGTCTTCGGCCGCAACAGGTGCGCCGATATCTTCACCGCGCATAACCATCCAGAGATCAGCTGCGAGCTGTAAAAGGAAAAGGCCAAAACCCAGTGGCACCGACAGATAGGGGATCCACAAGGGAACCGCCCAGACTGTTTCGGACTTCCAACCGCGCTTCCATGCAAAATGCCACATCTCATAGGCGTAATACAGCATCAGACCCATCATCAGTGCGGTCACAGTCAGCGTAAAAATCGCCATCACCCGGCGCCCGTTCGGCCCCAGAATCGTCGGGATCAGATCAACCCCCACATGGCCTTTCAGCTTTTGCACATAGGCCAGCCCGATCATGGTGGCCGCAATCATCAGATAAATCACAGCCTCGGTTTGCCAGATTGTCGATTTACCCAGCACCGCGCGGATAAAGATCATCTGACAGGTGATCAGCACCGACGCGAGGATCATGAATGACGCAATGACACCACTGACCGTCGATATCTGCCCAATAAAGCGGACGACAGGCGGCGTTGAAGAAACAGAGCTATCCACAAGGCAAACTTTCAGGTTGAGACGTATTTGCGCCCGCCAGTCGGGCCAGCGGGCGCAAGCGTGGGGTCACTCGACAGAAAGCGCCAAATCAAGAAGCTTCTGACCGTCCGGCGTTTCTTCAACAAAGGCCGGATAAGACGAGGTCGCCGCGATGTCGCGCCATGCGTTGAAATCCGCCTCGGTCATCTCGGCCAGTTCCACACCAGCGTCACCAAAGGCTTTTGCAGCAACAGCATCGCCCAGTTTCGCCTGCTCAAGATAGAAGGCCTGTGCCTTTTCACCAGCTGCGCGCAGCGCTGCTTGCTGTTCGGCGCTCAACCCGTCAAAGGTCGTCTTATTCATGATCAGCGGCTGATACATGAACCACAGCGCATATTCGCCCGCTGGGGTGTAGCAGGTCAGCTGCTCATAAAGCCGGAAGCTGACAAAGCTTTCAGACGATGTATTGGTCGCGTCCAGAACGCCCGACTGCAGCGCCGGGTAGATTTCCGACGACGCCATGGAAGAAATTGACGCGCCGGCCGCGGCCAGCATTTGCTCGAATGATTTGCCCGCCGCGCGGATCGAAATTCCCGCGACATCTGCAGGTTTGGTGATGCAACCCTTGTTGGACCCGAAACCACCGGCCAGATAGCCGTGGACCAGAACCATCACATCATCGCCAGCCATGATGTTTTCGATTTCCGCCATGAAGGGCGAATGTGAAAGACGGTCACCGTGGTCGTGGTTCTTCACAAGGCCCGGCATCAGCGTCAGGTTATAAGCTGGCTGCTGCCCCCCGGCATAGGACAGCGGCAGCACCGTCATGTCCAACTGACCACGGCTCAGCGGTGTGTACTGCTCACGCGCTTTGAACAATGTCTGGTTCGGGAAAATCTGAATGGTCAGATCGACGCCTGCAGCGGCCACATCTTCGGCAACCATCTGGGCAACTTGATGCCGCACATCGCCTTCGGCCCACTGGTGTGACAGGCGCAGTTCTTCTGCAAAAGCTGTGCCTGCCATAAGGGCAATCGCCGCTGACGCGGCAAAAAGTGTAGATTTCATGTTATCCTCCCACGGACGCCCGGCCGAAACGTTCTCGGCGGTTAATGCACGGACACTCAGATTTATTGCATTCTTTGTCAACTTTTTTGTATACAATAATTTGATTATTGCTTTTCCAGCGGCGCTATTGGATACTGTTTACATGGATGTACGCCGCGCAGATCATATTCTTGACGATCTGGAACAGATGATCGTGACGGGTAGTTTTGCGGATGGCGAACGGCTGGATGAAATCCGTCTGTCGGAACATTTCGGGGTGTCACGGACGCCGATTCGCGAAGCTTTGCAAAAACTGGCCGCCTCGGGCCTTGTTGAACAGCGCCCGCGCCGCGGCGTGTTTGTCGTCGAACCGGGGCCGGTTGAACTTGTCGAAATGTTCGAAGCGATGGCCGAGCTTGAAGCATCATGCGGGTTTCTGGCCGCGAAGCGGATCACAGAATCCAAACTGCTCGCGCTGAAAGAAGCCAACGATCTGTGCAAACATGCGGTCGCCGGAAACGATGCCGACCAATATTATGCCCATAACGAACAATTCCATCAGCTGATCTACGATGCCGCGCAAAGCAGCTATCTTCAGGATCTGGCGGTTAAACTGCAAAAGCGGCTGAAACCCTATCGTCGCATGCAGCTTCATCTGCGCGGGCGGCTGGAACAATCCATGTCAGAACACGAGGCGATCCTGCGCGCGCTGGCCGACGGTAACGGCGATTGCGCCGCGCATGAACTGCGCGGCCATGTCGCCGTACAGGGCGAAAAATTCCATCATCTGTTGACCCATCTGAAATCCAAGCGGTGACGATCAACCATCCAGTAAGGACGCGCCGCCTGGCTACACGCCAAAAGCGGCGCTTATCTCTGATCTTTGATATTGGCGGCAATCAGGCCCTTATAAAGCGCTCTGATCTGGTGGAACACGGGTCCCGCCTTGCCGCCACCGATCACGCGGCCGTCAATTTCAAATACGGGCGTTTGGGCACCGAATGTACCGGTCAGAAATGCCTCTTCGGCCCCATAGGTATCGACAAGCGAGTAGTTCCTCTCAAACACCGGAATGCCGCTGTCCCGGCAGACATCGATGACTTTTTGGCGGGTGATCCCGTTCATGCAGTAGTCGCCTGTTGAGGTCCACACGGCCCCCTTGCGGACAATAAAGAAATTGCAGGCATTCGTGGTGTTCACAAACCCGAACGGGTCCAGCATCAGCGCTTCATCTGCGCCCGCACGAATGGCGTGGTTCAGCGCGATGATACAGTTCAGTTTGGAATGCGAGTTAAGCTTGGCGTCTTGTGTCAGGGGCAGGCCGCGATGATGGGGGACCGTGTGCAATCTGATGCCACGATCAACGATGCTGTTATCCGGCTTTGAATGCTCGGCAATGATGACGATTGTGGGCCCGAAAACGCTCAGATGCGGATGCTGGAAGGGTTTTTTCTTGCGCCCTCGGGTCACCATCAGACGGATATGGACATCCGTATGCATGTCATTGGCATGAAGCGTTTTCCAGATCGCCGCAGTGAGGTCATCGCGGCCCATGCCGATGTCGAGATCAATATAAAGTGCTGCCTCAAATAGGCGATCAAGATGTTCATCCAAGAAGGACAGATGCCCGTCGTAAAGACGCAGCCCTTCCCAGATGCCGTCGCCCAACATAAAGCCGGAATCATAGACCGAGACCTTGGCGTCATCGCGGTGAACAATCGCCCCGTCCACATAGATCAGGATGTTATCGTTGCGATGGTCCGCAGCTGCATCATGTGTAGAAATATGTGCATCAGTCATGAAGTCTCATCCGTTTGTGCAGCTGGTGACGCATGGCTTTTAGGCCTTCGTCTGCGTTTTTGGCTGATCCCTTTTTTACGTTCACAAGGGCGCGATGGTTTGTCAGGGCTGCAGTGCATATGCGCCTATAGTGCATTCCAGACAATATGGCCGGTCTTGTCCAGCCGGTCGAGCGAACAGAATAAGGACAGCGTCAGCATCGTCTGCCACTCCGCCCCCCCTACGACCATCAGATCGCCCTTGGCGATTTCTTCGGCCACAGCACTTTCGGGAAGCCAGGCAATCCCGCTCCCGGCCAGCGTGCGCCGTTTGATGGATTCTGTCAGCGCATCCATGTACCGCAATGCAAGCCTTGGTTGACGATTGCCTATGGTCTGGTCGACGACTGTGCCCAGAAAACTGCTTGGATCATATCCCAAATAGGGCATATCGTCGGATCTTGGCTGCGACAGGTCCCAACGACCCGCCCGCGCCACTCCGGTTTCCGCCACCGGGATAAACCTTTCCGTTCCGATATCCTTGCGCGCAAACTGGCTTTCGTCAAAGACCGGGGCCACCTCTTTGTGCCGGTAGTATAGCAAGAAGTCGCATGTGCCCTCGGACAGGTACTGGCAACAGGTCCGCAGGTTGTCGGAATAGACCCGGACCCGTAGATTTGGCATCTGGCTTTCAAATTCCGCGATCCGTCCCGAGAGGTAGTTGACCGAGATCGTGTGCAGAACCGCAAAGCGTTGAAAGGCGGTGCGGCCACGTTCTTCGGCGCGGATGCTTTGGCGAATATCGGTCAGATTGGCGATGGTTTCGCGCGCAACCGGCAAAAACTGCGCGCCCGCCTCGGACAATTGCACCGGATAGCTAGAGCGTTTGATCAGGGGGACGCCAAGCCAGATTTCCAGCGATTTGATGCGCCGGCTGAAGGCAGGCTGCGTGATATTCCGCTCTTCCGCCGCACGCGTAAAATTGAGCGTGCGCCCCAGACAGGCAAAATCTTGCAGCCAGTTCAGATCCATGGGGCAACCTCTCTTCCTCTAACATGCTGATAAATTAAAACTATGCAAGAACGGTATGAATGAATGATATGTTTGAATTGGAAAATTTGTAAGTGACGGACTTAGCTTTCTGCGTGGGTTGGCATGCACGATGACCAAGGCAAAGCCTTGCACCGTTCTGATCGCAAAGCCCCAGCACATTGGAAACGTGCCAACTGACGCGAAAGAGAACTGTCAGAGGCCGTCGTTGAAATCAGGGAGACGAGAATGAAAAAATCATGGAAATACACAACGGCCGCAACTGCGCTGGCCCTTGCGGCCACGCTCGGTACGGCGCAGGCGGAAACCACATTGCGGCTGTCCACCTACGTCAATGAGGCCGATATCCGGTATCAGGGCTTTCAGCATTTTGCCGAATTGGTGGGGGAAAAAACCGGCGGCAGTGTGAAAGTGGAAATCTTTCCATCCGGCACCTTGCATGGCTGGTCGGAAGGTGTGGATTCCGTTCAAGGTGGTGTGTCCGACATCAGCTGGATCAACGCTGACAACCGGCTGCCCTGCTACGCGGTCACGTCACTTTACCCGACAGAAGTCAGCCTTGAAAAGCAAGGTGAGCTGGACGCCGCCTATGCCGAACTGATCCGGGCCGAAGCCGCAAATGCGGGGCTCGTGCCGCTGATCAACTCCAACTACTCCTACGATCAGGAATGGTGGTTTGAAGAGGCCGTCACCGACCTTGGCAATCTTGATGGCAAACTGGTGCGCTCGATCGGGCCACTGGTCAGCATGATGATCGAAACCTGGGGCGGTGAGCCGGTCTTCGTGGCCCCCAAGGAAGTGTTCCAATCCGCTGAACGCGGTGTTGTGGACGGGATCAATATGGGTGTCGCCACATACAGTTCATGGAAGCTGTGGACGGTCATGCCCTACATGGTCAATGCCAACCTCTTTTACGGCAACATCCAGTACATGATGAACAAGGATAAGTTCGATGCGCTGACGGCCGACGAACAATCCGCCCTTACGGCCGCTGCCAGCGAAACCGAAGCCTGGCTTCAGCCGCTTTACGAAGGCTGGGTTGACCAGCAGGTCGGCAATGCGGTGATGAAAGGCGGCGGTGCCGCCGTATCCATCCCGGCAGAGCAGCGCGCCAGCCTGATCGCCAGCGTAAAGCCCAAATGGGACGCGGAAGTAGACACTGCTTGCGGTGCAGACCTTGCCGACAGCATCCGCAGCCTTCTGGAAAGCCACGCACCCTAAACCCTGCGGGGCCTTCGGGCGGCCCGCGCATAGCGCGCGGGCCACCCCCCGAGATCATTCAAATTCGAGGTGTGTCATGGAAAACGGACTTGACCGCCTGATCCACAGCGTCGAACGCGCTGTGGTCTGGCTTGCCGGAGCGGGCGCAACAATTGTGCTGATCCAGATGGTCTGGATCTCATACGGTGTGTTCGTGCGGTACGGATTGGGAAAACCTGACCGGATGGTGACAGAGGCCACCGCACTCTTGCTGTTTCCGGTGGCGTTCACCGGGTTGGCCTATGCGATGCGCGAAGATGCCTTTCCCAAGGTCACCATGGCAACCGACCTGCTGAAACCGCGCATGCACAAGCTGTTTGATGTGATCAATCATATCCTGATGCTCGGGGTCGGATCGTTCTTTGCCTATGCGGGTGTCAGCGCCACAATCCGGTCGTTCAATTCAGGTGTGGCCTCTGAAATCCTGCATTGGCCACGGTATCTGTTCTGGGCGCCGGGGGCCTTCTCACTGGTGCTTTTCTCACTTTACGCTGGGCTGCGTCTGATCCGGTTGATCCGCACGCCCGCCACACAGGAGACTGCGTGATGGAATGGTACACCGTCGGCCTTGGTCTGCTTGGCCTGCTCATGCTTTTTATCGTAATCGGGCTTCCGATCCCGTTTGCGCTGGCTGCGGCCTCCTTGCCGTTCTTGTGGCAAATTCAGGGGTGGAGCACATCAATCGTCTCTTCTGAACTAAAGCTTTGGGGCGTCTGGATTGACTATATCCTTCTTGCCGTGCCGCTCTTTGTGTTCTTGGGGGAATTGATAGGCAAATCCAGAATCGGCCCAAACCTCTATCAGTTCTTGCATCAAGGCGTGCGCATCCGTGGCTCTGCGGCTTATGGCTCAATCGGGGCAAGTGCCGGGTTCGGCGCGGTGTGCGGGTCTTCGATGGTCGGGGCGCTGACCATTGGCGGTGTGGCATTGCCGGAAATGCTGCGCCTTGGCTACGGCAAGCGATTGTCGAGCGGTGTTCTGGCCGCCGGTGGCACGCTGTCGGTGCTGATTCCGCCCAGCCTGATCTTGCTCTTCTACGGTATCGTAACCGATCAGAGCATCGGCGATCTGTTCATCGCCGGTGTCATCCCCGGCATCATACTCGTGACCAGTTTTGTCATTGTTGTGCTGATCTGGGGCATCGTGAAACCAGAAGACATTCCAAACAGTGAAGACGCGGCAAAGATGCCGTTGATGATGATCGTCAACACGGTCGGGCCGGTGCTGCTGATCGGTCTGGTGATAACGGTGGCCATCTACGCAGGCATTGCCACCCCGACCGAGGCCGCAGCGGTGGCTGCGCTTTTGACCGTCGTGCTGGCATTCGGCGTTGGCGGATTGACATGGCAGGGGTTCAAAGATGCGATCTTTGCCACCATGCGCACGATGGGGTATCTGGGGCTGCTGTTGTCGGCGGGGGTTCTTTTCGGCTTTGTCCTGACCTACTACCGTGTGCCGCAGCAATTCACCGAACTGTTCTTGTCTTTCGACCTGTCGCCCACCACGGTGCTGATAATCGTGCTGGTGTTCTACATCATCCTCGGCATGTTCCTCGAACCGGTCTCGATGACCTTTATTACCTTGCCGACGATCTATCCGCTGATGGATGCCGCCGGGTTTGATCTGATCTGGTTTGGCGTTGTGTACACCATCACAATGGAAATCGCAGTGCTGACGCCGCCTGTGGGGCTGAACCTCTATGTCATTCAGGCGATCAGCCGCGATCAGGTCACCATCGGCGATGTGATCATGGGGTGCCTGCCCTTCATCGGCATGATGATCCTGTTGATCGCGCTGTTGATCGGGCTTCCGGATCTGGCGCTGTGGTTGCCGGGGCAGATGCGCTGATGTCAGACAACGGCACGCTCCCCTATCGCCGCGCCGGTGCTGGCGTACCGCTGGTTCTTGTTCACGGCTATCTCGGCGGCTCGGCGCAATGGGCGCAAGAGATGGCCCATTTCAGCAGCAGGTTCGATGTAATCGCGCCTGATCTGCCGGGCTTTGGCGATGCGGTCGACCTGCCCGCGCTGGACCGGATCGGGGCCATGGCGGATGCCGTGATCAGGCTTCTTGACCAGTTGGGCATCGACCGGTTCGTTTTGTTGGGTCATTCCATGGGCGGCATGATCGTACAGGAGATCGCCGCAAAGATAGGTGAGCGTATCACCCATCTGATCCTCTATGGCACGGGTCCGCTGGGCCTCATGCCGGATCGGTTTGAACCCATCGCACTGTCGAAGCAACGGCTGAGCGCCGACGGCGTGGCGACAACCGCCCGACGGATCAGCGCCACGTGGTTTTGCCGCGGTGAGGCTGCGCCGGGTTTTGGCGTTGTGGCAGCGATCGGCGCGCGGGCAAGCGAAGAGGCGGCCCTTGCCGGGTTGGAAGCGATGACGCATTGGGACGGGCGCAATGCGCTTGTGACGCTGACCATGCCGACTTTGGTGATCTGGGGGGATTCAGACAAATCCTACCGCTGGCCACAGGTGGAATCTTTATGGAAGGCGCTTCCGAACGCACAGCTCTCTGTCATGCCCGGTGCAGCCCATGCCGCCCATCTTGAAAAACCGCATTTGTTTCACGCAGTGTTGGAAGACTTCCTGAAAGACTAGCCCAAATACCGACGACGAAGCGCGGTGGGAGCGTGATCAGTGCCCCCCCGCCAGCGCACCGGATTTCACACTGTAGTCCACCGCGATCCCGTAGTCGGGGTCATCATCACTGTCGACGATCAGCTGCCCCGCCCGGTTCAGCAACCGGTGGCAATCATGCGTCAGATGGCGCAGCGACAGCGCCTTGCCTTCCGCTTCATAGCGCGCGGCAAGTGCTTCAATCGCGGCCAATGCGGACTGGTCCGCAACCCGGCTCGCGGCGAAATCGACAATCACATGATCGGGGTCGGTCTCGGGTGAGAAGAGCTCGGAAAACCCATCGGTAGACCCGAAAAACAACGGGCCTTCGACGGCATAGACCTTGGCGCCGGTTTCATCCACCAGCACCGTCGCATGGATACGCTTGGCATTTTGCCACGCATAGGCAAGGGCCGAGACGATAACACCCGCCACCACGGCCGTGGCCAGATCGGTGGCCACCGTGATCGCGGTCACCAGCACAATCACCACCGCATCGGTCGCAGGCACCACCCTCAGCACCCGGAATGAATTCCATGCGAAGGTGCCGATCACCACCATGAACATCACACCCACAAGGGCCGCCAGCGGGATCTGCTCGATCAACGGCGCCCCGAACAGGATAAACGACAGCAAGAACAAAGATGCCGCCACCGCCGCCAGCCGTGTGCGCCCGCCCGAGGTCACGTTGATCATCGACTGACCGATCATCGCACAGCCCCCCATGCCGCCGAAAAACCCGGTGACGGTGTTGGCCACGCCTTGCGCCACGCATTCTTGACTGGCCCCGCCGCGCTTGCCGGTGATCTCGCCCACAAGGTTCAGCGTCAGCAGGCTTTCAATCAGCCCGATCGCCGCCAGAATCACCGAATAGGGCAGGATGATCTTGAACATCTCCCAGCTCAGCGGCACGCTTGGGATATGAAACACCGGCAACCCGCCCTTGATCGAGGCCAGATCGCCCACGCGCGGCACATCAATGCCAAAGCCGATGACCAGCGCCGCGACAATGCCGATGCCCGCCAAAGGGGCCGGGATCGCGCGGGTGATGCGCGGCATCACCCAGATGATCGCCATCGTCGCCACCACCAGCGCCAGCATCACCGCCAAAGGCAAGCCGGTCATCCAGGCATGGCCCCCCTGCCCGTCCGGCAGACGAAACTGCTCCAACTGCGCAAGCCCGATGACAATCGCCAACCCGTTGACAAATCCCAGCATCACCGGATGCGGCACAAGGCGGATGAACTTGCCCAGTTTCAGCACACCTGCGGTAATCTGGATCAGCCCCATCAGCACCACGGTGGCAAAAAGATATTCAACGCCATGGGCGGCCACCAGTGACACCATCACCACCGCCAGCGCGCCCGTGGCACCCGAAATCATCCCCGGCCGCCCGCCGATCAGCGCCGTGATCAGCCCCACGATAAAGGCCGCATAAAGCCCCACCAAAGGGTGCACGCCCGCGACAAAGGCAAAGGCCACCGCCTCGGGGATCAGCGCCAAAGCCACGGTCAGCCCCGACAAAACCTCAATCCTCATCCCCCCCGCAGACGCCGGAAAGGCGGGGGCGTTGACGGGCGATACTGCAGCGGCAAAAGCCGCAAGCGCGGAGCGTGGCATCATGAACCTCAGGGATTGGGCGTTCGCTGCGGCTGCTTTAACGACAATTGACGCCAAGCGAAACCCGAAAGCCTTGGGGGGGGCCCAAGGCGCTTGCACAAACCCCACAACCTTCGCATGATCACAGCCGGGAAAGGGAGCGTATGGCAAAGTACCGCACATTGGCGGAGTGGGAAGGGCTGACAGGCGATGATGCCCTGACAGATCCTGAACACGAGCTGATCAATCACTGCCGCGCAGGCACGCCCTGCATCCTCGGCGACGGCACCCGCCCCGATGGGCCCGACCCCGCCCGCACGATCCGGGCCGGGCTGCTGCGCTACCTCATCCTTGGTGGCTGCGATGCCTGCAAACCCGATGAGGCCGGGGTTCAGCTAGAAGGGGCCTATATCCCCGACCCGCTCACTCTCGACTTCGCAACCGCCAAAGGGCAGACATTCCTTGTCCGTTGCAGCTTTGCAGATGAGATCTCGGCCCTGCAGACCAGCTTCGAACTCCTAAACCTCAGCGGCAGCGCCCTGCCCGGCCTGAACGAGCAAGGCCGTGACGTCACCGGCGCTGTCTTCCTCCGCGACGGGT
>JBARVN010000022.1:0-8329 GCA_049646285.1 Albidovulum sp.
CGCCGCAGGCCGCAAGCGCCGGGGCCAGCAGCAATGACGTGCAATCGCCGATGCCGCCGGTTGAGTGCTTGTCGATCACCGGGCCCGGCAGGCTCCATTCCAGAACCTGGCCGCTGTCGCGCATCGCACGGGTCCAAGCGGCGCGTTCCGTATCGCCAAACCGGTTCAGCAGTACCGCCATTGCAAATGCGCCCGCCTGCGCATCGCTGACCGCGCCCGAGGCAAGGCCTTGGGCGAACCAACCCGCCGCTTCGGATGGTAGCCCTTTGCCATCCCTGACCCCGGCGATGATGCTGCGGGCGTCCATTCTAAACCCGGCCCATATGGTCGGCATTGAAGTTCCCCGGCAGCAGTGCGCTGATGGTTGTGGTTTCGCTAAGCCCGTCTGTCGTGGCCAGAGTGACCCGCGTATCCGCGCGCCCAAACTCGGCCAGTTTCTGGCGGCAGCCCCCACAGGGTGGCACCGGGGACGGGCTGTCGGCGATTACGGCCACTTCGGTCAGCTCTGTCTCACCAGCCGCGATCATGGCAGCAATTGCACCCGCCTCGGCACAAGTGCCTTCGGGATAGGCGACGTTTTCGACGTTGCAGCCTGCATAGACTTGGCCAGAGGCGCCGCGAATGGCCGCACCGACCTTGAAGCCGGAATAAGGCGCATAGGCGTTTTCGCGCACTGTGCGCGCCGCATCAATAAGGGTCATCTTACTCTCCTGATCCAAGCCCAAGATTGCGTCCGCGCGCGCGCCGATGCAAGATCAGCGCATGATTTCCGTCGCGATTTCGTTGGGCACTGAAATTTCGGGCATTTTCACCCAGGGCGCTGGATCGTCTGCCCGGGCACACAAACTGCAAGGGACCGGTTGCGCATTCAGAAGTCTTTCACGAATCTGATATTTAGTTTAATACTAAACGAGTTTAAAAAAAGGGGCGCGCTATGGACGATGCAAGACAAGAAAACACCCGCCAGGCCGCGCTTGATTACCATGAATTTCCGCGGCCCGGAAAGCTTGAGATCCGCGCCACCAAACCGATGGCCAATGGCCGCGATCTGGCCCGCGCCTACAGCCCCGGCGTGGCCGAAGCCTGTCTTGAGATCAAAGCCGACCCTGCAACCGCATCACGCTATACCGCGCGTGGAAACCTTGTGGCCGTAGTCACCAACGGCACGGCTGTGCTGGGGTTGGGCAATATCGGCGCGCTTGCCTCAAAGCCGGTGATGGAAGGCAAGGCGGTTTTGTTCAAGAAATTCGCCTCGATCGACTGCTTCGATATCGAACTGAACGAATCCGATCCTGAAAAGCTGGCCGATATTGTGTGCGCGTTGGAGCCAACCTTTGGCGCCATCAACCTTGAAGACATTAAGGCACCGGATTGTTTTATCGTTGAACGGATTTGCCGCGAACGCATGAACATTCCGGTCTTTCACGACGATCAGCACGGCACCGCAATCGTAGTGGGGGCTGCGGCGACCAATGCGCTTCATGTCGCAGGCAAGGCCTTTGATCAGATCAAGATCGTCTCGACCGGTGGCGGGGCTGCTGGCATCGCTTGCCTGGATATGCTGCTGAAACTGGGCGTGCGGCGCGAAAATGTCTGGCTTTGCGATATTGACGGGCTGGTCTACCACGGCCGGGAAAGCCAGATGACACCGCAAAAGGCTGCTTACGCCCAAGGGGATCAGCCCGGCACGCTGGATGATGTGATCGGCGGCGCGGACCTCTTTCTGGGCCTGTCAGGCCCCGGTGTACTGAAGCCGGAAATGGTTGCCAAAATGGCGTCTCGCCCCATCGTTTTTGCGCTTGCCAACCCCACGCCCGAAATCTTGCCCGATGATGTGCGCGCCGTTGTTCCCGACGCGATCATCGCCACCGGCCGGTCAGATTTCCCCAATCAGGTCAACAATGTCCTGTGCTTTCCCTTTATCTTTCGCGGCGCGCTGGATGTCGGTGCCACAACCATCAATGACGCGATGGAACTGGCCTGTATCGACGGCATCGCCGCCCTCGCGCGCGCGACCACCAGTGCCGAGGCAGCCGCCGCCTATCAAGGCGAAAAGCTGACTTTCGGTGCCGACTATCTGATCCCGAAACCCTTTGATCCGCGCCTGATCGGCACGGTCGCCTCTGCCGTGGCAAAGGCTGCAATGGAAACCGGGGTCGCAGCCCGGCCCATCGAAGATCTTGTAGCGTATCGGGCCACACTTGACCGCTCGGTCTTTAAATCCGCGCTGATCATGCGCCCGGTCTTTGAGGCGGCCCGCACCGCCAGCCGCCGCATTGTCTTTGCCGAGGGCGAGGATGAGCGGGTGCTGCGCTGCGCCAATGCGATGCTGGAAGAGATGACCGACCGCCCAATGCTGATTGGCCGCCCTGACGTGATCGCGCGGCGCTGCGAACGCGCGGGCCTGCCGATCCGGCCGGGCACCGACTTTGAAATCGTGAACCCTGAAAATGACCCGCGCTACCGCGACTATTGGGGCAGCTACCACGAATTGATGGCCCGGCAAGGCGTTTCGCCCGATATTGCCCGCGCAATCATGCGCACCAACACAACCGCCATTGCCGCCATTGCGGTTCATCGCGGCGACGCAGACAGCATGATCTGCGGCACCTTCGGTCAGTTTCTTTGGCATCTGAATTACATCGATCAGGTGCTTGGCCGCGGCGGGCGGACCCCGCAGGGTGCGCTCAGCCTGATGGTGCAAGAGGATGGGCCCCTTTTCATCGCCGACACCCACGTCAACGCGGTGCCCACCCCTGATCAGATTGCCACTTCTATCTGCGGCGCCGCCCGCCATGCCCGCCGCTTTGGCGTGACGCCGAAGGTGGCGCTGTGTTCGCATTCCAACTTTGGCAATCTTGAAACGGATTCGGGCCGCCGGATGCGGGCCGCCATGGCCATATTGGATGCCAAGGGCGTTGATTTTGCCTATGAGGGCGAGATGTCTGCCGATGCGGCCCTGGACGCCGACTTGCGCGCGCGCATTTTCCCCGACAGCCGGTTCGAAGGTGCGGCCAACATTTTGGTTTTTGCCTATACCGACGCTGCCAACACCGCCCGGAACATGCTGAAGATGAAAGCCAATGGGCTGGAAGTCGGGCCGATCCTGATGGGCATGGGCAACCGCGCCCATATAGTCACCCCTTCGATCACCGCGCGCGGGCTTTTGAACATGTCCGCCATCGCCGGCACGCCCGTGGATCTTTATAGTTGAGCGTCGCCTTAGGAGAAGAATCGCAAAAGCGCCGCAGGATTCCTTTGCAGGCAGAGTTTGCAAAGTCTGGCGTTGTTTGCTGTGTGCTTAACGAAGGGGCCGAGTTTGCAATAATTTGCGGGTGAAACTGACGTGGTTCTGCAAATTTTTTCCGCTCAACGGCCCCTGTGATCGGTAACACCGTTGCGCGAGGCCGCCTAGCTCGCGTAACAAGCCTCAGGCTTTGGAGGAGGCACGACCATGGGATATGCCGAGATCTATGCGGGTTGGAAGAGCGATCCAGAAGGGTTCTGGATAGAGGCTTCCCGATCAATCGACTGGGACAAGGCTCCTTCAAAGGCACTGTTCGCGGACGCTGCCCCAACCTATGAGTGGTTTTCCGATGGTATGGTCAACGCCTGCTGGAACGCGGTGGACCGTCATGTCGAGGCGGGTCGCGGCAATCAGGTGGCGATCATCCATGACAGCCCCATCACTCAATCAAAGTCCGAAATCACCTATAGTGAGCTAAAGGACCGCGTTTCAAGCCTTGCAGGCGCCTTGCGTGCCAAGGGCATAAACAAAGGTGACCGCGTCATCATCTACATGCCGATGGTCCCCGAAGCGTTAGAGGCCATGCTGGCCTGCGCCCGCATCGGCGCAATCCATTCGGTGGTCTTCGGCGGCTTTGCTGCACATGAGCTGGCCGTGCGTCTGGATGATGCCACGCCCAAGGCGATTATCGCCGCCTCCTGCGGGTTGGAGCCGGGCCGGGTTGTCCACTATAAACCGCTGATTGATGCCGCCATCGAACAGGCGACCCACAAGCCCGATTTCACACTGGTTCTTCAGCGCGCGCAGGAAGTGGCCACTCTGGTCCCCGGCCGGGATTTCGATTGGCACGAGGCGCAGGCCGGTGTGGCCCCGGCAGATTGCCTGCCGGTTGAAGGCAATCACCCCGCCTATATCCTTTACACCTCGGGCACGACAGGGGCGCCCAAGGGCGTGGTGCGCCCAACAGCCGGCCATCTTGTTGCACTGAACTGGACAATGAAGGCGGTATATGATGTCGAGGCAGGCGATGTCTTTTGGGCCGCTTCTGATGTGGGCTGGGTCGTAGGCCACAGCTATATCTGCTACGCGCCACTGATCGCTGGCTGCACCACGGTGGTGTTTGAGGGCAAGCCCGTGGGCACCCCCGACGCCGGCACCTTCTGGCGCGTGATCCAAGACTATAAGGTGCGCAGTTTCTTCACAGCCCCCACAGCCTTGCGCGCCATCAAGCGCGACGACCCCAAGGGCGAGCTGATCGGAGACTATGATATCTCTTCACTGCGCGCGCTGTTTTTGGCAGGTGAACGCGCTGACCCGGATACCATCGAATGGGGCATGCGCCACCTTAACGTGCCGGTGATTGACCACTGGTGGCAGACGGAAACCGGTTGGGCGATTGCCGCCAATCCGATCGGGATCGAGGAATTGCCCGTCAAGATCGGATCGCCCTCGGTGGCGATGCCGGGCTATGACGTTCAGGTCCTGGACGAAGGCGGCCATCCGGTGGCCCCTGGCACATTGGGGGCCATCGCCATTAAACTGCCCCTGCCCCCGGGTACATTGCCGACCTTATGGAACGCGGATGATCGGTACCAGAAAAGCTATCTCACACATTTTCCAGGCTACTACGAAACAGGGGACGCAGGCTATGTCGATGCCGATGGGTATCTTTACATCATGGCGCGCACCGATGACGTGATCAACGTCGCCGGCCACCGGCTTTCGACTGGTGCGATGGAAGAAGTGTTGGCTGGTCATGCCGACGTGGCAGAATGCGCCGTGATCGGCGTGGCAGATGCCCTAAAGGGCCAGATGCCGGTCGGATTTCTATGCCTGAACAAAGGCTCCGGGCGCGACAACGCGGATGTCATCCGCGAGTGTGTGGCCCTTGTGCGCAACAAAATCGGACCAGTTGCAGCCTTCAAACTGGCATGTGTGGTCGATCGGCTGCCAAAAACCAGATCCGGCAAAATTTTGCGCGGAACCATGGTCAAAATCGCCGACGGGCAAGACTATAAGATGCCGGCAACCATAGATGATCCGGTCATTCTGGATGAACTCACGGCAGCTCTTCAACAGATCGGTTATCCAAAAAACAAAGCCTAATGTTCAACTGGTGCCGGATTTGTGTCGAACAACCTCACGTCAACTGGCTTGGCGTAAGAGACAGGTTGGCGTGCGGCAATCGCTGGCGTACAACCTTTAGGACATGCATCGGACGACTGTAGCGAATACATTGCCCGGCATCGATCTGAAGCAGGGGCCAAATTGTGGATACGCCTAGCACGACCCAAGCGCCGGAGGCCGACCCATCGGCGCCTCATGCCCGGCTGTCCTTGCTTGGGCATGATATGCGATCGGCGGTATCTGATATTCTTGGCGGGCTTCGTCTGATCGATCCCGAGACACTTGATGACGCTGCGCGACGTCAGCTTGAGCGCGTGCGCAGCTCTGGCGAAAGCCTTGCACTTCTTGTTGAAGAAGGTCTTGCGATGATGCTGTGCCATGAGGCAACTGAGGCGGTTCGTCCCAGCAACCTTCTGATGCGCCAGTTTCTGTGCGATTTGGATATGCGTTGGTCCGGACGGGCACAGGAAAAGGGGCTGGAGCTCAACGTCGCCTTGGGCCGCTCAGTCCCTGAGGTCCTTGCCCTTGACCGCGTTGCCTTGGAACGCGTGTTGTCGAACATTCTGTCTAACGCAATCAAATTTACCGATCGTGGGCGTGTAAGCCTTGATATCATCATGGCTCCTAACGGGGCCTTGCGGTTTTCTGTGTCCGATCAGGGGCCGGGATTTTCCGTCGCGGCACTCACACGGCTTTTTGAGTACGAGGGGAGGCCCCACGGAAGCTTAAAACCGGGCCAAGGGCTTGGCCTCCATATTACAAAGAATATGACGGGCCGTTTGGGTGGAATGATCAGCGTCGAAAACCTCCCCGAGACGGGATCGCGTGTCACGCTCGATCTGCCCGCTGACACCTGGAGGATCGCAGACGCCCAGAAAAGTACAAAATTGCCGGACCTGAGTGACGTCAAAGTTCTGATCGCCGATGACAATCAGACCTATCAGACGACCATGGCGCTGATGTTGGCGAAAATGGGCGCCACATCAGAAATTGCAGCCGACGGGATTGACACGTTGCGCTGGCTGGAGCGGGAAAAGTTCGACCTGGCACTGATTGATATCGAAATGCCCCATCTGAACGGGCTCGATGTGATCCGAACCTTAAGCCACGATCGCGGCACGTCGAACCGAATGCCCATAATCGCGATCACAGCCTACACGTTGCGCGCACATCACGATGCAATCATCAATGCAGGCGCAGATATGGTTTTGACCAAACCATTTGCCACAGTTGAGCAGTTCGGTGCTGTGATTGCCAGCGTCCTCGAAAGAAACACCCCGGCACTGCCCATTCCTCGCTTGGGCGCGACCGCCCTGCCTGAGGTGAAGCGCGACAGTTTTGACCATATGATCGCGCTTGCAGGCCCTGCCTCAGCCAGTGAGTTCATTGACCGGCTTTGCAAGGACCTGCAAAACACCCGACGTGATCTGATCGCAGGGCTGGCGGACGGGGACGCAACTTTGATCCGGTCCCAGACCCATATACTGGTCGCTTTGGCGGGTGCGGTTGGGGCCGAACGCCTCCAAAATCTGGCCCAGGACATGAATACAGCCGCAAACCAAGGCTGCCTGCCCACACAAGAGACGCCAGATTCAGAGATAATTGCCCTGCTCGACCAACTCATTCTTTTTGTGGAGCAAGAACGAAGAGAGCGAGGTGAGGCCGAATGATCGACCCGCCCTTGTTGCTTATCGAAGACACGCCGTCATTGCAGCTGATATACCAGTCAGTATTGCGGACCGCCGGGCATGATGTTCGCTGTGCAGACGATGCGGCCGCTGGATTGCAAGCGTTTCTGGAAATCCGGCCGCGTGTGGTTTTGCTCGACTTGATGCTTCCTGATCGTGACGGTTTGGATCTGATGCGTGAAATGCTGACGATCAGCCCCGAGACCCATGTGATCGTCATCACCGCCAACGCATCCATTGACCGGGCCGTGGCAGCCATGCGGGCCGGGGCATACGAGTTTTTGGTGAAACCGTTTGACGAGCAGCGGTTGCTCAACGCCATCAGCAACGCGCAGCCCGGCTCTGGCAGTTCATCGGTCCAACTGGACACCCAGCAATCGATGCCGGGTATCTTCATTGGCACGTCAGAACCAATGCGGGCCATTTATACGAAAATCCGGTCTGTCGCGCGCTCTATGGCGACCGTATTCATCACCGGCGAAAGCGGCACGGGCAAAGAGCTTTGCGCCCAAGCGATCCATGATTTTTCAAATCGCGCCTTAAGCCCGTTCGTGCCCGTGAATTGTGGAGCAATTCCGCCCGAAATGCTGGAATCCGAGATTTTTGGCCATGTGAAAGGGTCCATCACCGGCGCTATCTCCGATAAAACCGGGGCGGCGGCGGCGGCTGATTGCGGAACCCTGTTTTTGGATGGGATCTGCGAGATGGATTTCAGCTTACAAACCAAGCTTCTGCGGTTCCTTCAAACGTCAACCTTCCAGCCTGTAGGTGCGACGCGGTCACAAAAAGTGAATACGCGGATCATCTGCGCCACGCACCGCGACCCTCTTCAGGAAATGCGCCAAGGCCGGCTACGGGAAGACCTTTATTACCGTCTTCATGTGGTCCCTATCCACATGCCGCCACTGCGTGAACGCGGTGAAGATGTCATAGCACTGGCCGAAGCCGCACTGGCCCGATTTTCGCAAGAAGAAGGCCGTGACATTCGCACCCTTGATCCCGACGTCAAAAATCTGTTCTGCGCGCTTGGCTGGCCCGGAAACGTGCGCCAACTCTTGAATGTCATGCGCCATGTCGTTGTGCTGAATGACGAGCGGTCGGTGACCCGCAAGATGCTGCCCTCAGAGCTGCAGCAAGATCAAAAAACCGAAGACGTGCTGTCAGATGTTTCTCCAAACCTCCATTTGCCCGTAGACGGGCTGATTGGCCGCACCTTGGCAGAAATTGAACGGTTGATTATCGAGGAAACCATCGCGCGTCATGGCGG
>JBARVN010000023.1:0-14344 GCA_049646285.1 Albidovulum sp.
AGGGCTTGCGCAGATGGGGCCGGGCGGGCGGCTGATCGCCGTCGCCTCGGTCGCCGGATTGAAAGGCATGGCCTATACCTCGGCCTATACGGCGGCCAAACACGGGGTGGTCGGGCTGGTGCGCTCCGTCGCACTGGAGGTCGCGAAAAAAGGCATTACGGCCAATGCGATTTGCCCGGGGTTTATCGATACGGATATGACCGACCGGACGCTTGAGACCATCATGGCCAAGACCGGACGCAGCCGGAACGAGGCACTGGCAACGCTTTGCGCCACCAATCCGCAGGGCCGCCTGATCCGGCCTGATGAGATCACGGCAACGGCGCTTTGGCTGGCCTCAGATGGGGCCGACGGCGTGAATGGGCAGGCGATTGCGCTGACCGGAGGCGAGGCATGAGCGAGTTGTCAAAACGCCGTCTCAAAGCCTGGATTCGGTTGCTGGGTGTCACGCGTGCTGCCGAGAACCGGTTGCGCGAATACCTGCGCGTCAACCATAAAACCACCTTACCACGCTTTGACGTGATGGCGGCGCTTTACCGGCGGCGTGACGGTGTGACGATGTCGGAGCTTTCGCGCATGCTGCTGGTGTCGAATGGCAATGCGACCGCCGTTGTCGACCGGCTGGAACGCGAAGGTCTGGTGCGGCGCACCCCGTCCGACACAGACCGGCGCACGGTCTATGTGGCGCTGACGCCCACGGGTCTGGTTGAATTTGAACAGCAGGCCTGCGGACATGAAGATGAAGTGGATCAGCTGTTCAAGGCCCTGTCGGACGCCGATCTTGACACACTCACGGATATTTTGCGGCGCGCGAGGGGGGATGGCGTATGAAACCTTTGTCTGGGATGAAGCCTGATCATTTCTTGTGGGACGTGACGGACCGTGTGGCGACGATCCGCCTGAACCGGCCTGAGCGCAAGAACCCACTGACGTTTGAAAGCTACGCGGAACTGCGCGATCTGTTCCGCGCGCTGCCGCATGCCACCGATGTGGATGTTGTTGTGCTGGCCTCCAATGGCGGCAATTTTTGCTCGGGCGGGGATGTGCACGACATCATCGGGCCGCTTGTGGGCATGGATATGAAAGAGCTGCTGGCCTTCACCCGCATGACCGGGGATCTGGTCAAGGCAATGCTGCATTGTACCAAGCCCGTGATTGCAGCGGTGGACGGCATCTGTGTCGGGGCAGGCGCGATCCTTGCCATGGCTGCTGATCTGAGACTGGCGACGCCAGAGGCGAAATGCGCGTTTTTGTTTACGCGGGTCGGGCTTGCGGGTTGCGATATGGGGGCCTGCGCCATGTTGCCCCGCATCATCGGGCAGGGGCGCGCGGCGGAGCTGCTTTACACGGGCCGGGTGATGGGTGCCGATGAAGGAGCCGCATGGGGGTTTTGGAACGCGCTGCACCCGGCCGGGGCGCTTGAGGGTGAGGCGCAGGCGCTGGCCCGTCGCTTGGCTGACGGCCCGACCTTTGCACATGGCGTCACCAAGACACAGCTTTTGCAAGAATGGAACATGGGCCTGGATCAGGCAATAGAGGCCGAGGCGCAGGCACAGGCCATATGCATGCAGACCAAGGACTTTGAGCGCGCATATCGCGCCTTTGCCGCAAAAGAGCAGCCGGTGTTTAAGGGAGACTAAGGGCGGACCGGGGGCCAGCCCCCGGACCCCCGAGGTATTGAGGAACAGAAGAAGTGACAGACAGAAGCTTTCTTGACTGGCCGTTTTTTGAAGCCCGGCACCGCGACCTGGCAGCCGCGCTGGAAGAGTGGTGCGCGGTGCATCTGCCGGTTCCGCATCGCGATGTGGATGCGGCCTGCAGGGGATTGGTTGCTACGCTTGGGGCAGGCGGCTGGTTGTGCCATAGCGGCGCGGGCGTGGGTGCGGATCTTGATATCCGCACGCTGTGCCTGATCCGTGAGACATTGGCCCGTCATGACGGCTTGGCAGATTTCGCCTTTGCGATGCAGGGGTTGGGCATGGGGGCGGTGTCTCTGTTCGGAAGCGCCGAACAGCGACGCTGGTTAGAGCGGACGCGGGACGGGGCGGCGATTGCGGGCTTTATGCTGACCGAGCCGGGGGCCGGGTCTGACGTGGCGTCGACGGCGAGTGAGGCCCGGCGCGTGCAAGGCGGCTGGCGGCTTTCGGGTGATAAGACCTATATTTCCAATGGCGGTATCGCGGATATTTATGTGGTGATTGCCCGCACCGGCGAGGCGCCGGGGGCCAAGGGGCTTTCGGCGTTTTTGATGCCCGCGGATGTGGACGGCCTGACGGTGGTGGACCGGATCGGCGTGATGGCGCCGCATCCGCTGGCGCATCTGCGCATGGAAGATGTGGACCTGCCTGAGGCCGCACTGATCGGGCGCCCGGGCGAAGGCTTCAAGATCGCGATGAGTGTGCTCGATTGCTTTCGTCCTACGGTCGGGGCTGCGGCGCTGGGATTTGCGCGCAGGGCTCTGGAAGAGGCGGTTTCGCGGGCCGGGCAGGTGCGGCCATCGGGAGTTTTGGCCGATTATCAGATGGTGCAGGGGCATCTGGCGGATATGGCGCTGAAAGTGGATGCGGCAGCCTTGCTGGTTTACCGCGCGGCCTGGGTCAAGGATCAAGGGGCCGCACGTATCAGCCGGGAAGCGGCGATGGCCAAGCTTTATGCAACCGAGGCCGCGCAGGAGGTGATTGATATGGCCGTGCAATTACATGGGGGCGACGGTGTGCGCACCGGAATGGCGGTGGAGAGCCTTTACCGCGAGATCCGGGCGCTGCGCATTTACGAGGGCGCCTCGGACGTGCAGCGCCTGATCATCGCGCGGAGCCTTTTGGCATGAGCTTTACCCGTGATATCCCGGTTGAGTTCGGCCATTGCGACCCGGCGGGCATCGTCTTTTACCCGCGCTATTTCGAGATGCTGAACTCTGTCGTGGAGGCGTTCTTTGCCCAAGCGCTGGGCCACTCATTCAAACACATCCATCTTGAAGCGGGATGCGCTGTGCCGACCGCGCATTTGGAGGCGGATTTTCATGCCCCTTCGCGGCTGGGTGATATTTTGACCTTTACACTGGCGGTCGGGCGGGTTGGCGGGTCAAGCGCCACGTTTGTGGCCCATGTCTCCTCTGGCACCGAACATCGTCTGACAGCACGGCAAGTCATTGTCTGGACAGGGCGTGACCTTAGACCCGCCCGCTGGCCAGAGCCGCTGGCACATGCGCTGGCGTTGCATCTGACCGACAAGGAGGGCGCGCCATGAGACCGCATGAGATATTGCACCCGGCGAACTGGAAACCCGCCAAAGGCTATGCCAATGGCGTCGCCGCAACCGGACGAATGATCTTTACCGGCGGGCTGATCGGCTGGAACGCTGATTGCGAATTCGAGACCGATGATTTCGCGGGGCAGGTTGCACAGGCCTTGCGCAATATCGTGGCGGTGCTGGCCGAGGGGGGAGCAGCCCCGCACCATCTGGTGCGTCTGACCTGGTACGTGACCGACAAGCGCGACTATCTGGCGAGCCTGACCGCCATCGGGGCGGCATACCGCGAGATTATCGGGCGGCACTATCCGGCCATGGCACTGGTGCAGGTCGTGGCACTGGTCGAAGATCGCGCCAAGGTGGAGATTGAAGCAACCGCGGTCGTGCCGGGATAGGGGAGGGAAGATCATGCTGGGACCATCGGCCCATACCGACACATTCGCCCGCGACAACCTGCCGCCGCCGGAGCAGTGGCCCGAGATCCGTCTGGGCGGGTTTACCTATCCCGATCATCTGAACGCAGCGGTCGAATTGACCGATGCGATGGTTGGTAAGGGATTTGGGGATCATACGGCCCTGATCGGCAATGGCCGGATCCGTACCTATAAGGAGCTGACGGACTGGTCGAACCGCATTGCCCATGTTTTGGTCGAAGATCTTGGTGTAAAGCCAGGAAACCGTGTGCTTATCCGATCTGCGAACAACCCCGCGATGGTGGCGTGCTGGCTGGCCGCGACCAAAGCGGGCGCCGTCGTGGTCAACACGATGCCGATGCTGCGCGCGGGTGAACTGGCCAAGATCGTTGATAAGGCCAAGATCGGATTGGCCCTTTGCGATACAAGGCTGATGGAGGAAATGATCGCCTGCGCAAAGGGGTCCGGCGTTCTCAAACATGTGGTGGGTTTCGATGGCACCGCGAACCATGATGCCGAGCTTGACCGGGCGGCCTTGAACAAGCCGGTGCGGTTTGATGCGGTGGAAACCGGGCGCGACGATGTGGCACTTTTGGGCTTCACCTCTGGCACGACCGGTGAGCCGAAGGCGACGATGCATTTCCACCGCGATCTCATGATCATCGCGGATGGCTATGCGAAGGACGTGCTTGGCGTGGTGCCCGAGGATGTGTTCGTCGGCTCCCCCCCCTTGGCGTTCACCTTTGGGCTGGGTGGGCTTGCGGTGTTTCCGCTGCGGTTCGGCGCGGCGGCGGCCCTTCTGGAACAGGCGACGCCGCCCAATCTGATTTCCATCATTCAAGAATATAAGGCGACGATTTGTTTCACTGCGCCAACGGCTTACCGGGTGATGTTAAAGGCCATGGACGAGGGTGCCGATCTCTCATCACTCCGTGCGGCGGTCAGCGCAGGTGAAACGCTGCCGGCCCCGGTCTATGACGAATGGATGGCCAAGACCGGCAAGCCCATGCTGGACGGGATTGGCGCCACAGAAATGTTGCATATCTTCTTGACCAATCGGTTTGATGATCACCACCCATCATCTACCGGCAAGCCCGTGACGGGATATGAGGCACGGGTTGTTGATGCGGCCGGGCAGGAATGCCCGCGTGGGGTTCCGGGGCGGCTGGCGGTGAAAGGGCCGACAGGGTGCCGCTATCTCGCTGATGAGCGTCAGGCGTCTTATGTGCAAAACGGTTGGAACATCACCGGCGATACGTTTGTTCAGACCGCAGATGGATATTTCCACTTTGCCGCCCGCAATGACGACATGATCGTAAGCGCGGGCTACAATATCGCCGGACCAGAGGTGGAGGCGGCCCTTCTTGCCCATTGCGACGTGCTGGAATGCGCGGTTATCGGCATCCCCGATCCCGAACGCGGACAAATCGTCGAAGCGCATGTTGTGCTGGTCAACGGCATTGCGCCGGATGAGATGACGACAACGCGCCTGCAAGATCATGTGAAGCAGATGATAGCGCCCTACAAATATCCGCGCCGGATTGTCTTTACCGCCGCCTTGCCCAAGACCCAGACCGGCAAGATCCAGCGCTTCAAACTGCGGGGGGCTAAATAGGTTGCAATACCGAAAGCGCTGGACCTTTTCGACAAAACACGAAGGAATAGACCAAAATCAAACAGGGAGACGAACATGGGACTGAAACGTAGACTTATGGCTGGACTTGCAGCCACAGCGCTTGTCGCCGGAATGGCCGAGGCCGGGCCAGTCAAGGTCGGTATGATCACCACATTGTCGGGCGGTGGCGCCGGGCTGGGGATTGATGTGCGCGACGGATTTCAGCTTGCGCTGAAAATGTCGGGAACCAGCGACGTGGAGCTGGTGATCGAAGATGATCAGCGCAAGCCAGATATCGCGGTGCAACTGGCCGATAAGATGATCCAGTCGGATCAGGTTGATGTGTTGACCGGTATTATCTGGTCGAACCTGGCCATGGCCGTTGTTCCTGCAGCTGTTGCACAAGGCAAGTTCTATCTGTCACCCAATGCGGGGCCTTCGGCCTTGGCGGGTGCGGGCTGCAACAAGAACTATTTCAACGTCGCATGGCAGAATGACAATTTGCACGAAGCCGCAGGAGCCTATGCAAATTCAGCGGGTTACGCGAATTCCTTCATGATGGCGCCGAACTATCCTGCGGGCACCGATGCCATTGCGGGATACAAACGCTTTTATGAAGGCGCTGCTGCCGGTGAAGTCTACACGCAACTTGGCCAGACCGACTACGCAGCCGAGATTGCACAGATCCGCGCGTCGGGCGCGGACTCGGTGTTCTTCTTCCTGCCTGGCGGTATGGGTATTGCATTCATGAAGCAATATGCCGAATCTGGAGTGGATATCCCGTTGATCGGTCCGGCTTTTTCCTTTGATCAGGGCATCTTGCAGGCCGTAGGTGATGCTGCGTTGGGCGTGAAAAACACGTCTCAGTGGAACAAGGATATCGACAACCCGGCCAACGTGGCGTTTGTGGAAGCATTCCAGGCCGAGTTCGGGCGTTTGCCGTCGCTTTATGCAAGTCAGGGCTTTGATACGGCCAACCTCTTGCTGTCGGCCATGGCCAAGGCCGATGTTTCCGACCAAGCTGCCTTCCAAGCAGCCCTTGAGGCGGCCGACTTCGCCTCGACAAGGGGTGATTTCAAGTTCGGACCCAACCATCACCCGATCCAGGATATTTATGTCCGCGAAGTGGTGAAAGAGGGCGATGTCTATACCAATAAGATCATCGGCACGGCGCTGGAAGATCGTGGCGACGCTTACGCCGCCGAGTGCAAAATGTGATCTGGCGGGGCCGGGCGGGGTGCCCGGCCCACCCTTTGGGGATCTCATGACATGATGCTTCTGGCAGAGCAGGTCCTCAATGGCCTGCAATATGGGATGATGCTGTTTTTGATGGCCGCCGGGCTGACGCTGGTCTTTGGCGTTATGGGGCTGATCAATCTGGCGCATGGCTCGCTTTACATGGTGGGCGCTTTCGCTTGCGCGACAGTTGCGGCGGCGACCGGGTCGTTCTGGCTGGGGCTATTGGCCAGCCTTGCGGCGGCAGCGGCCTTGGGCGCGCTGGTCGAGATCGTGGTGATCCGGCGGCTTTATGCCCGTGATCATCTCGATCAGGTGCTGGCGACGTTTGCCCTGATCTTGGTCTTCTCGGAAGGCACGCGTTGGGTCTTTGGGTCTTTCCCACTTTACCTGTCGTTGCCGCCGGTGATTTCGGGGGCGGTGACGCTGCCCGGTGGGCTGGTTTATCCCGCTTTCCGATTGGCGATCATTGGTATCGGAGCGGCGGTGGCGGTGGGCCTGTTCTGGCTGATTGGGCGCACACGTCTTGGTACGCGCATCCGTGCCGGAGAGGCGGACCGCGAAATGATCGGTGCCCTCGGCGTTGATATCGCCAAACTTTACACGGTGGTCTTCGCGCTTGGTGCGGGTCTTGCGGGCCTTGCGGGCGCGCTGGTCGGTTCGGTCCAGTCTGTGCAGGTGGGCATGGGGGAACCTGTGTTGATCCTTGCGTTTGTTGTGATCGTCATTGGCGGCATCGGATCAATCAAAGGGGCTTTGGTTGGATCCGTACTGGTCGGGATGACCGATACGCTGGGCAAAGCACTGCTGCCCGGCTTTTTCGCACAGTTCATGGAGGCATCCAGCGCCACGTCAACCGGCTCCGCGCTTGCGTCGATGCTGATCTATATCCTGATGGCGCTGGTGCTGATCTGGAAGCCCACCGGCCTTTACGGAGCACGTGCATGAGGCTGAGCAGTGCCATGCCGAATGTGGCAATCTTTGCGGCCCTTGTCGCGGTTGCTGTGATCGCGAGCGCGTCCGGCAACCCCTATGTTGTGACGCTTGCCACCAAAGCGGCAATCTTTGGTCTTGCGGGTGTGGGCTTGAATCTGGCGCTTGGCTACGGCGGGCTGATATCCTTTGGACATGCGGCATTTTTTGGCCTTGGTGGCTATGTGGCCGCTGTCTTGGCAAGCCATGCGGGTGCAGGCACGCCGTTGATGGCCGCCCCTTTCACCGTTTCGGGCACAAACCAGATGTTGGTGATCTGGCCTGCCGCGATCCTTGCCTCTGGCCTTGCGGCGCTGGGGATAGGCGCGCTTAGCCTTCGCACCACCGGGGTCTATTTCATTATGGTGACACTGGCCTTTGCGCAGATGCTTTACTATTTCGCCGTCTCATGGCCCGCCTATGGGGGCGAGGACGGGCTGTCCTTTTATGTGCGCAACAGTTTTCCGGGTGCCAATACCTTTGCGCCGCTGCAGTTCTTCGCCATTTGCGCCGCTTTGCTGGCCATCACGATGGGTCTTGTTGCCCTTCTCACACAATCGCGGTTTGGTCTGGCACTGCGCGCGGCCAAGCAGAACGAAGCGCGTGTAATGGCCTCGGGCATCCGCCCCTTTGGGGTGCGGCTGACGGCCTTTGTGATCTCGGGCATGATCGCGGGTCTTGCGGGCGCGCTTTTCGCCGACCTCAACCGTTTTGTCAGCCCGACAATGCTCAGTTGGCATATGTCGGGAGAGATCATGGTTTTTGTCATTCTCGGCGGTGTTGGCCGCCTTGCGGGTCCGGTGGCGGGGGCCACGGTTTTCATTGCTCTTGAATACCTTCTCGGGCCGGTCAGCCCCCATTGGCAAGCACTTTTGGGGATGGTTTTGATCCTGATTGTGCTTTTTGCGCCCGGTGGCCTTATGGGCCTTGTTCTGAGGCGCCGGCATGTCTGATCCGGTTTTGTCCCTGCAGGGGATCTCAAAAAGCTTCGGTGCGCTCAAGGCGACAGATGATGTGTCGCTGGATTTGCGTTCAGGCGAAATTCACGCCTTGATCGGCCCTAACGGCGCCGGTAAATCTACCCTTATCAAGCAGATAGCGGGTGAACTTCGCCAAGATACCGGATCCGTCCGCTTTGCAGGCCGCTCTATTGACCGGGTCGGGGCGGCCGCGCGTTCGCGTCTTGGGCTTGCCCGCAGTTTTCAGATTTCGTCAATCATCCCCGACTTCACGGTTTTGGAAAATGTCATGCTTGCGGTGCAAGGCGCCTCTGGCAGCACCTATCGGTTTTTTGGCCCCGCCTTGTCTGACAGGCGCCTCACCGATCCGGCACTATTTCAACTGCACCGCGCCGGGCTTGGCGGGCGCGAGGCGGCGCGGGCCGCTGAACTTGCCCACGGCGAGCGGCGCAGATTGGAGATTGCGATGGCGCTGGCCCTGCGTCCGAAAGCGTTCTTGCTAGATGAACCGATGGCTGGCATGGGCAGCGAAGGGGCAACCGCTCTGATCTCCATATTGTCTGAGCTAAAGACAGATGCGCCGATATTGCTGGTTGAACATGACATGGATGCCGTTTTTGCGTTGGCAGACCGGATTTCGGTGCTGGTCTACGGCAAGCTGATCGCGACGGGTACGGTCGACGAAATCCGCGCCAATGCCGAGGTCCGCCGCTCCTATCTGGGGGAAGATGGCCCATGAGCGCCCTGTTGGAACTTGAGGCCGTCGAGGCCGGCTATGGCCCGGTACAGGCACTCTTTGGGGTGTCTTTCACCTTGCGTGCAGGCGACGCATTGGCGCTTTTGGGGCGCAACGGCATGGGCAAGACCACAACCGTGCGCGCGATCATGCGCATGGTGCCGCTGCGCGGCGGCATCTTGCGGTTTGACGGCGCGGATATTGCCGCGCTGCCGTCTTACAGGGCGGCCCGGCTGGGGCTGGGTCTGGTGCCCGAGGGGCGAAGATGTTTCACACCCCTGAGCGTGGCCGAGAACCTGAGCGTCGCCGCCCGACCCGGCGAGTGGACATTGCCACGGGTGCTGGATCTTTTCCCGCGCCTTGGCGAACGCATGGGGCAGGCCGCAGGGACGCTGTCGGGCGGTGAGCAGCAGATGCTGGCGATCGGGCGCGCGCTTTTGACCAATCCGCGTCTGTTGATCCTTGATGAGGCAACCGAAGGGCTGGCACCGGTGGTCCGGCAAGAGATCTGGGCGGCGATGCGGGTGTTGAAGGCCGAAGGCATGTCGATCCTGCTGATTGACAAATCCTTGTCTGAGCTGGCAACGGTGGTTGACCGTGCAGTGATACTGGAGCGCGGCAAGACCATCTGGCGGGGCCGTCTGGACGCGCTTGGGCCAGAGCTGATCAGCCGCCATCTTGGGGTCTGACACCCGCTTTGCCGATGTCGGAAACCGGCAAGACAGGCCCTGCGCCGACGATCAGGTTAAAGGCAACAGGAACCGGGGATACGTTCATGGCCACGTCACATCGCCGCACAGGCCGCGCCGCCCGTCAGGCAGCAGCACCCGCCCGGATCACCGAATACGGGCGCTTGCGCCATCCATTTCAGCCCCAAAGCGTGATCAGCGATGACACTGTGGCCGCGATTCATGACATGGCGCTTGATGTGCTCGAAAAGCTGGGCTTGCGTATTTTGTTGCCCGAGGCGCGCCAGATCTTTGCAGCAGCCGGGGCGCGCGTGATTGCAGACACGGAAATGGTCCATATCGGGCGCGATATTGTCGCCCAGGCCTTAATAACCGCGCCGCGCCGGATCCGTATGCGGGCAGCCAACCCGGCCCGTGAGCTGATCTATGAAGAGGGGGCTTTGATCTTTTCTCCCGGCTCCGGTTGCCCGAACGTCACCGATGCGGTCCGGGGGCGGCGGCCCGGCAGTCTGCAAAGCTATGAGGAAACCTTGAAGCTGCATCAAAGCTTCGATGTGATCCACAAGCTTGGCCCCTCGGCAGAACCGCAAGATGTCCCGGCCCAGCTGCGCCATTATGCGATGATGCGGGCGCAGCTCAGCCTCGCGGACAAACCCATGTTCGTCTATGCGCGCGGACGCGGGCAGGCTGAAGACGGCTTTGCGATGATCCGGCAGGCGATGAACCTGACAGATGATGATTTTACCGACGGTGTATGGGCCACAACGGTGATCAACACCAACTCTCCCCGTCAGATCGACAAGCCCATGGCCGAAGGCATCATTGATTTTGCGCGCGCAGGTCAGATGTCAATTATTACGCCCTTTTGTCTGGCAGGGGCCATGGCGCCGGTAACTGTCCAGGGGGCGCTGGTCTTGCAGCACGCCGAATGTCTGGCAGGGATCACCCTCGCGCAACTGGCCAATCCGGGTGCGCCGGTCAGCTATGGCGGGTTTTCATCAAATGTTGACATGAAATCGGGTGCCCCCGCCTTTGGAACGCCCACACATATGCAGATGGCCATCGGCACCGGGCAGCTTGCCCGCCATGTCGGTCTGCCGTGGCGCTCGGCTGCAGGGTCGGCATCGAATGTGGCGGATATGCAGGCGGCGGGCGAAAACCACATGGGCCTTTGGGCAAACCTGATGGCCAATGCCACGCTTGTGGTGCATTCGGCTGGGTGGCTTGAGGGTGGATTGTCGTTCGGCTACGAGAAATTCATCAATGATGTAGAGGCTTTGCAAATCATTGCTGAGATGTGCAAGCCGCTGGACACGGCCCATGATGATCTGGCCTGGGCTGCGATCGAAGATGTACAGCCGGGCGGTCATTTCTTTGCGACCGCCCATACGATGGACCGGTTTGACCGCGCCTTTTACGCCCCCTTAAACGCCGATCTGTCCAATCATGGCGCGTGGACGGCGGCTGGTGCACAAACCGCCACGGACCGCGCCGTTGGGGTCTGGCAACAGGTACTTGCCGGGTTTGAAGCACCGTCAGGCGGTCAAGAGCGCGCGGACCGCGTTGCTCAGTTCATATCAGACCGCAGTGCCGAAGGCGGTGCCCCGCCAGTTGGATAAAGTTTTGGGTTATTTATTTATATCAATCAGTTATTAGTTATACTTGATACGGATCGGTCATCGCGCGTAAACGTTGGATTTGGGCGCTTGTCCCGTGATGCCAAGTGCATAGTAACTTAAATTCCGTTTCAAAAACCGTCAGGTTGGATTGGCAGAGACTGTCACAAAGCTGACGCGCTCTGTCTTGACGGTTTTGACGCCATGGCGAAGCTGGGCGTCAAAACTCAGACAATCGCCCGGCTCCATCTCAAATTCCGCGCCGCCGCAGGAATAGGTGCAAGACCCTTCCTTCACCGTCAAGAAGACATAGCCGCGTGCGAAATACATCGGATGGGTGCCGTCGTCAGCGCGCAGCAGCGTGATGCTGGCTGCCGAGAAATTCAGTGGCGTGTCGGTGAATTTTGCCAGCACGCGGTAGTCGTGGACATGATCGGGGGCGAACCGTTTGGCAACAAGGCCTTCGCCTGCCTTGACGAAGTTGACATCGGCGGTCTGGATTGTGTGCTGGAAGAACGAGATCACCGGGACAGAGAGTGCACCTGCCAGAGCCTCCAGCGTTGAAAGTGAGGGTGACACCTGAGCATTCTCGATGCGCGATATCATCGCCGATGAGACACCGGACGCACGGCCAAGTTCGCGGATCGCAAGCCCGGCTTCCACACGATGATGGCGCAGCGCCATCCCCACCGCCCCGCCAATACTCATGCGGCCCTGGAGCGCCACAACCGGCCCTTCGCTGTCTGTTCTCTCACTCATACGGCCTCCGCTACGGCGCTTATCTCAGGGCTTAGCCCTAGCACGCACTGACCCAATCATGAAGAGCCTTGGTAGCGCTGTGATCACGCTGCGTGGCGGGCGGCGATCTCGGACTTGCGGCGTGCCACGAAGTCGCGCAACGCCTCGTCCACTGACTCATCTATCGGCGGGCGTTCATATTCGGACAACATCCGCTTCCAGATGCCATTGGCGCGGGTTTCGGCGGTGTCGCGCCCCTGTTCAGCCCAGGTCTCATAGTTGCGGGTATCGGTGAGGATCGGGTGGTAAAACGCACTCTCATAACGCGCCAGCGTGTGAGATGAGCCGAAAAAATGGCCGCCCGGCCCGACATCGCGGATCGCGTCGAAGCCAAGCGTGTCTTCGTTCACCTCGATCGGCTGGAAGCTTTCGGTAATCAATTGCAAAAGCTCGGCGTCGAGGATCAGTTTTTCGTAAGACCCTGACAGCCCGCCTTCCAGCCACCCTGCCGACGCGAAAAGGATGTTCGCATGCGCTGTCACCGCGGCCCAAAGGCACATTTCAGTCTCATAAGCGGCCTGTGCATCGACCGAGTTCGACCCGGTGTTGAGCGAGGAGCGGAAGGGCAGGCCGTAGCGCCGCGCCAGTTGGCCCGAGGCCCATGTCGTCTTGGCAAAAACCGGGGTTCCAAAGACCGGCGAGCCAGTACGCATGTCAACATTTGTCAGATACGAGCCATAGACAACCGGCGCACCTTTACGGACTGCCTGGGCCAGAACCACACCGGCAAGCGCCTCGGCGTTTTGCACCGAAAGCGCCCCCGCTTCGGTTGCCGGGCTCATGGCACCAGCCATGGTAAAGGGGGCGATGACCAGCGGCTGACCAACGCGGGCCATCTCGACGATGCCTTCTGCCATGGCGGTGTCAATCATCAGTGGCGAATTGGTGTTGATCGGCGCGGTGATCACCGGCTTGGCGATCAGATCTTCGTCAGAATAGCCCATCATGATCTTGGCCATCGCAATCGCATCACAGGCCCGTTCTGCGCCGTTCGACCAGGCCTTCCAGGTCTTGTCGGTCAGCGTGGCATGGGCATAGCCTACGTCCAGATGCCGGGTCTCGGCGGGCAGATCCAAAGGCTCAAACCCGCCACCGCCCGCCTGATGCACGGAATTGATCGCGTGGACGAGTTTGACGAATTCGCACATCTCGTCAAAGGTGCCGGAACGCCGCCCGCGATCAAGATCATTGGCAAACGGCGGGCACATGACCGAGGAAAAGATAATCTCATCGCCGCCAAGCGTCAGGTTGTAGGCGGGGTTGCGGGCATGGATCTCGGTCTTGGCCGGGGCATGGGCAACCATTTCGGCGACAAGATCAGGGTCAAACCGCACGGATTCGGTGCTTTCATCGACGATGCAGCCAATCCCGGCGAGAATGCTGCGAGAGCGGCCGTCGATCACCTTGATGCCGATCTCGGATAGGATCCGCATAGAATTGGCGTGGATCGCGTCAAGTTGGTCAGGTCGCAGGATCTCTACCGGCGGATAGGGATTCTTGAACCGCCGCCATGGGGTCTGTTCGACATTGTGATGCACATCCTTGCGAGAGCGTGCGCTGGCCGGGCGGCGTGACATCGGATAATCCTTTCGATAGAGATGATGCCTATTATGCAATATATTGCATTTTAATCAACTCCAATATCTCGGCGAACCTCCAGGTCTCCGATGCCTTCTGCAGCAAGAATGGCCTGCACCTCGGCGCTTTCCAGGAAAGTGAAGTGGCCATCGCGCCAGAAATTCACGCCGTCGAACGCAGCACTTGCCTCGAAGAGGGTCCAGGCGATTTCGCCGGGGGCGTAGTTGCCGCAGGTGTGGAAATGCAAATAGCGCGGGTTGGCGAAGGCAACTTTGCCCCAGCGCTCAAGCCCCGTGGTCGCGCGCAGGTGATAGAATGTGCCGGGGTTCATGCCTGCGTGCCACGAATGCACGGTAAAGGGGTCAAGCCCGAACAATGCGCCGACGCGAAGGTACTGCGCGCGGACACGGTCCACGTCCGCAGCCGCGCCATCAAAATCGCGGATACGGCCATTTTCGACATGCGCCATCACGGGCCGGGGCA
>JBARVN010000024.1:0-3782 GCA_049646285.1 Albidovulum sp.
AACAATCACCATCGACGTGGCCGAAGAAAACCCACCCAAAAACGCCAGCATCGCCAGATTGTCACGATCAAAGGCCAATGGCAGCGTAAGAACAAACAGGTCGGGGTTCGCACCGGCGGGCAATTCAGACAGCCCCACAACCGCAATCGGCAGCACGAACAAACTTATCAACATCAAATAAAGCGGAAACGCCCATGAAGCCGTGGCCAGATGCCGCTCATCAACATTCTCGACCACCATCACCTGAAACATCCGCGGCAAGGTCAGCACCGCCGCCGCTGACACGAAGGTCAGCCCAATCCAGCGCCCGGGAACCAGGGGCCATTGGGAGATTGGCGAGGCTTTGGTGCGCGCAATCACATCGCCCCAGCCGTCCGCCACCCCCCAGACCACAAAGATTCCGACCGCCAAAAGTGCTACAAGCTTGACGACCGCCTCAAGTGCGATCGCCGTGACAACACCGTGGTGGCGCTCATTCGCATCAAGGTTGCGGGTGCCAAACAAGATGGTGAACAGCGCCAGCCCAGCGGCCACCCAAAGTGCGGTCGCGCCTTGATCGGGCAGTGCCCAGCCGGTTGGCGCATCACTTGCAAACACCCCGAATGACAAGGTGACCGATTGCAGTTGCAAGGCGATATAGGGGGTCGAGGCCGCCACCGAAATCACCGTGACAATCACCCCCAAAAGGTTCGATTTGCCATAGCGCGCTGAAATAAGATCGGCGATAGAGGTCACCCTTTCACGCCGCCCGATCCTTACCAGCTTGCGCAAAACCCACCACCAGCCAACAAAAACCAGCGTCGGCCCAAGATAGATGGTGACAAATTCCAACCCTGAGCGCGCGGCATAGCCGACCGCCCCATAAAAGGTCCAGGCGGTGCAATAGATCGACAGCGAAAGCGTATAGACCACTGGTGATCGCAACCAGCCGATATTGCCGTTCTGGGCGCGCCGTTCGGCAATGAAGGCCACCACGAACAACACCGTGACATAGGCCAGACACACCGCAACCAAGATCCGAAATGACAGCATCAGCCCATCCCGGACCCATGCGGATCGTCCCTGTCTGGCGTGTCATCGCTTTCATGACGGCCCAACTTTGCGGCAACACCGGCGGCAGCCACAATCAGCACCGCCCAGACCGCAAATAGGTATAGCCCGCCCGAGGCGGTGTCGGCCACGCCGGTATCTTGCGGACGCCAGAAGATTGGCAACAAGAACAAGAAGCACCCGGCAAGCGGCAAAAGCCGTGCGGCATCGGTCAGACGGCGGCGGCGATAGGCGCGTTGGGCCAAGAACACCGGATGAAGGGGCGACCGCATCGCCCTATCCCCCGACAAGCTGGCGCAGAGTGGCCAGAATTTCGGCGTTAGAGAAGGGCTTTGTCATGAAAAGCTCTGCCCCCCAGACCTCGGCGGTCAGGCGTTCGCGTTCTTGGCCGCGCGCGGTCAACATCAGCACCGGCAATGCGCAAAAATCGGCATCGGCGCGCAGCTCTTGCAATATCTCATAGCCCGACCGCCCCGGCAGCATCACATCCAGCACCAGCACATCGGGGCGAAACTCTCGCAGTTTCTCAATCGCTGTGGTGCCATCGGAATGTGCCTCTACGTCCCAGCCATCGCGCAGCAAAATAAAGCACAAGGCCTCGGTAATATTCGCGTTGTCTTCGATCAGAAGAACCCGTCCGCTCATCGGCGCCGCACCCCTCGGGTTACCTCATTGGCGCAACTATCGCCCATCCGCGCCCGGTCTGTCAAAAGCCAAAACAGATCTAGCCAAGGATTGAGGGTTCGCGCCGGGCCACGCAGCCCTGTTCCGGGCAAATCCGGCATGCGGGACCGACGCGCAAAGGTTGATCGGCGTTTGGCATTGCGCCAGGTCCAGCCCCCTGTCCGGCCGCCAGCAACAACATCAGCGAACGGCTGACCGCAGGCCCGTCAAACCCACCCGGAAAGTCGCGGTCGCACCAAGCATAAGCAATGAACCTTGTGTTTGCATCGCGCCCCGCCACTTCGATCATCCGGCAGATCGGGGTCGTTGGCCGCACCAATGCCTCATATAAGGGCCAAAGTGGGCAAGCCGCACCAAAGCGCGGCAAGGCAAAGCCCGGTGACGGACGCCGATATGTCATGGTGCCGGACGCATCGCAGCCAATCAGCCCCAACCCCGGCGGTGTCATCGCCTCGGGCAGGCTGGCCAGACGCCGCATGATCAGCGGCAAGGGCTGCGCCAAGGCATGGGCAAGCCGCATCGGGTCGGCGCCATGCTCGGCCAGCGCATCAGCAAACGCCGCGAGCGGCAAGGCCCGCGCATCGGCCCTGTAGGCACGCAAATGCGCCAGCGCCAGTGCGCGTGCCGCCGCACTTGCCAGCTCTACCTGCGCCTCGATCAGGGATTCGGGTTCGGGCGCTGTGGCCCGTTCGAGGGCGGCAAAGTGATAGCCGGTACTGGCAAGCCAACCCTCCACCTCTTCTTGCGGCGAGGCAAGCCCGGTTTCGGGCGCGCGGGTCTGATCCAGATAGGCCACAAGCCCGACCGAGGCCGTCGTCAGCCGCAAGCTGTCATCATGGATATTGTGCAAGAACCTATCGCGCCATTCGGGTTCAATATCGGGCGTTTCGGCCAGAATCGTGGAACTTGATCGCAGCGAGGTGATCGCCGACAAAACCTCATGCAGGCTGTCCGCAAGATAGGGGTCTTGCGCCATCCGTTCGCTGAAGCTTTCGATATTGCGCGACAGCCGTGTGACCTGCCCCTGACGCGCTGCCAAAAGGGCGGCCCATCCCGGAAACCGCCCGACGAATTCCTCCAACCGCTCAACCTCGGGCGCGATCCCAACCGCCCCCAAGGCACCCGCCTCTCGCAAGGCGTCGAACAAGGCCCCCTCGGCGCCCTCGGCCAAAGCGGTGGCATCAACGCCCAAAACCTCGGCCAGCGTCGCCAACAGCTCTGCCCCGACGCGGCGGCGGTTATGTTCGATCAGGTTGAGATAGGCTGGTGAAATACCGACCTTGCGCGCCAGATCAGCCTGCTTTTGCCCCAGCAAAAGCCTGCGGTCGCGTATTCGCGTACCTGTCAGGGCCAGACGCGCCATCCCCATACTCCGGCAAATTTACAAGCCCAGGTTTACAGGTTTTCGTCAGAATTTCAACGCGCTGCGTGGGTTATATCAGTTCGGGCAATTCGGAGGTGCCACATCCGCGATCCGTGGCACCGCCGGCACGTCGCCATTGCATTCGGTCATCGGTGCTGCATCCCGGTTACAAGCCGAAAGTGCCAGCGCCGCCACCAATCCTGCTGCAAATAGTCTTAGCATCCCTGCCACCCCGTTTCTTAAGTTCGCCCACCCCGGTTCGTAACAGGCCCGGGGTCGTTGATCCTTGCATAGCGCATAACCATAGCGCGCCAAAAGCCCTCAAATGAAATGGGGCGCAAGGTTCCTTTGCCCTGCGCCCCAGATGCCCAACCCCTTATTGCAAGGCCTTGTCGGTGATCTGATGCGTCCAGGCCCCTTCCGGCGCTTTGGAAATCACCGGATCCGACCCGCCGCCCAGCAGCGTCTCTACGGTCCGCTCATAATCCGCAGAATCAAGCGCGCCATTCGATCCGGCGGTCAGCTTGGCGATCTCACCCATCATCCGCTTTTGATGGGTCTCGGTCTGGGCCCCGGTCTCATCATTTTCGAGCACGATCATTGCCGCGTCATCAGGGTTCTGTTCGGCCCATTTCCAGCCCTTCATCGAGGCGCGGATGAAGCGCACCATCTTGTCTTCGAAGGC
>JBARVN010000025.1:0-7258 GCA_049646285.1 Albidovulum sp.
CAAATCAAAGTTTCTTCCATCATCATCTGCTCTTCGTTTTCGAGCGGAATTCTGACCAAGCGCGGGTCGCCGCCGAATTCAGCCACAGACACGACGCCCACACCAACGCCCGAGGCCACAATTTCACGCACCGCCTCACGCCCTTCAGCAACGATCGAGGGTGTGTATTCAAAGCCCGCCGCAGCTGCGGCGTGCTCGAACTTGGTGCGCGTTTTGGACCCGCGTTCGCGCATCACAAGCGGCAGGTCTGTAAGGTCCTTAAAACTCAGAGATTTCCGGTTGGCGAGTGGATGGCGTGCAGACACGAAGGCCGTAATCGGCGTTGAATTCAGCAAGATAGTTTCAAACTCGCGGCTTTGCGGAATTTCACCAAGCACACCAATATCGGCTTCGTAGCTGAACAGATTTTCAATAACACTTTCAGTGTTGCCGCCACTGATTGTGACCCCGACGCCCGGGTATTTTTTTTGAAATTGCGCGAGGATTTTTAGAACGTGCTGGGCGCTATCTGCCACAATACGAAGGCTTCCTGACCTCATGACCCGGCTTTCAGACAGTAGCTCACGCGCTTGGTTTTCATTGTCAAACAGCCGTCGTGTTATGTCGAGCAATCGCTCACCCGTGGGGGTTAGCGTGACCAGTTTTTTGTGCCGGTTGAACAACACCAGATCATATTCTTCTTCCAGCTTGCGCACCTGATCTGAGATTGCGGGCTGTGTTAAAAACAGCTCTTCTGCCGCGCGTGAGAACCCACCGCAAATGGCCACATAGTGAAAAGCACGGAGCTGGACATAGCGCATCGGTTGCCACCTTCGATAGGCTGGAGTTATAGCTTGCGCGAATCTAACGATTCTACCTTTTGTAGCAAGCGAAGTTTGTCGACGCAGGCGCCTGTCGTGAACCAGTCATACACTTGAGTTGTTCATCGCCTCACAGTGAAATCGTTACAACTATAAAATAAATAGATTTTACTTATTGATTGCTCGTTCCCACACTCCCATTGGGTCGGTTCTCAGAAATATTGCCCGGCTTTGTCACGGGATGATTACACTGAGGATCTAACCAAACAAAACGGGGAACAGGCGGCCAAGGCCGCACACACAATACCCGGAAAACCAACATTGCTTTGCAGAAAGAAATGGGGAGCCAAATGACTAAAAAGAACCTGCTGAGCCTGAGCGCCGCTGTGTCCGCGCTTTGTGCTTCGATGGCATTTGCTGAAACTGAATTGACCGTCTACACGGCGGTCGAGGCAGAGGATCTGGCACGCTACGCCGAAACGTTCAACCAAGATCATCCGGATATCAAGATCAACTGGGTGCGTGATTCAACCGGCGTCATCACGGCCAAGCTTTTGGCGGAAAAGAACAATCCCCAAGCTGATCTAGTCTGGGGCCTTGCCGCTACATCGCTTCTGGTGCTCAAGACCGAAGGCATGCTGGAAGCTTATGCGCCAGCCGGACTGGACAAGCTGGACCCGAAGTTCCGCGATGGTGACAATCCGCCTTCTTGGGTCGGGATGGATGCTTGGGTTGCGTCGGTTTGTTTCAATACTGTTGAAGGCGACAAGCTGGGTTTGACGGCGCCGACCAGCTGGATGGATCTAACCAAACCCGAATATGCAGGACACGTCGTGATGCCAAACCCGGCATCCTCGGGAACGGGGTTTCTTGATGTTTCCTCATGGCTTCAGATCTTCGGCGAAGACAAGGGCTGGGAATATATGGACGGGCTGCACAACAATATTGCAGCTTATACCCATTCCGGCTCAAAGCCCTGCAAAATGGCTGCCGCCGGTGAAACCGTGATTGGCGTGTCTTTCGCCTTCCGTGGTGCCAAGTCGAAGGCCGACGGCGCCCCGATTGAAATCATCGTGCCATCTGAGGGTATTGGCTGGGATATGGAAGCGTCTGCACTCATCGCTGGTACAGCGAACGAGGATGCGGCCAAGACCCTTCTGGACTGGTCAATCACGCCGAAGGCCATGGAAATGTACAATGTCGGCTATGCCGTTGTTGGCATCCCTGGCATTGCGAAACCTGTTGAGTATTTCCCCGACGGTATCACCGAGGCAATGATCGACAACGACTTTGAATGGGCCGCGAACAACCGCTCTTCCATCTTGGAAGAATGGACAAAGCGCTACGATACAAAGTCCGAGCCCAAGGGCTGATACCTCAGGCCTTACTCTTTAGGGACGCCGCTGGCTGGGCGGCGTCCCCCATCCCCCACCCGGAAGAAAATGATGACGTCAGTTGAAACAGATGCGGCGATGCGCGCTGCCGCTGAGCGCGCTCCTTATTTGCAAATCGGCGGCCTTTATAAGGCCTTCGGAGACTTTCTGGCGCTCAAGAATATCGACCTTGATATTGAGGCGGGCGAGTTCATCTGCTTTCTCGGGCCATCCGGTTGCGGAAAAACCACCTTGCTGCGGGCTGTGGCCGGACTTGATCCCCAGACGCGCGGCACGATCCACCAAGGCGGATCGGATATTTCGACTTTGCCGCCATCAAAGCGCGACTATGGTATCGTTTTTCAATCCTACGCCCTGTTCCCGAACCTCACCGTCGCCCGCAACATCGCTTTCGGCCTTGAGAATACGGGGCGCCCAAAAGCAGAGATTGCGGACAGGGTTGCCGAATTGCTGGCGCTGGTCGGTCTACCCGAACAGGCCAATAAGTACCCGGCGCAACTTTCCGGCGGGCAGCAGCAACGTATCGCGCTTGCACGTGCCATCGCGATCAAGCCTGGGCTGTTGCTGCTGGATGAACCCTTGTCTGCGTTGGATGCGAAAGTCCGTGTTCACCTTCGCCATGAAATCAAGGAATTGCAGCGCAAACTCGGGGTGACGACGATCATGGTGACCCATGATCAGGAAGAAGCGCTTTCGATGGCAGACCGCATCGTTGTCATGAATCACGGAACCGTAGAACAGGTCGGCACCCCAACCGAGATTTACCGCCACCCCGCCTCGCTTTTCGTGGCCGGCTTTGTTGGCGAAATCAATCAATTCGAGGCGAAGGCAGAACCCGGATCAAAAGTGACAATTGGCGACCGTCAGATGCTGGCAGACGCGCATGATCTGATCGGCCACTGTACGGTCGCAATCCGCCCGGAAGATGTGGTGCCGCACGGGCAAGGCGCGCGTTCCCCCGGTGCGCCGGACGACATTGCGACGCCGGAGAACACCTTTGACGTGGTGGTCCAAGAGATGGAGTTTTTGGGCTCTTACTGGCGTTGCCATCTTGAAAACCCCGTCTTGGGTTCAAAACCGCTGATCGCGAATTTCTCGATCAATGCGGTGCGGCGTCTGGATTTGAAGATCGGCATGGATATGGCTGTTGAGCTACCGGTCGAACGTGTCCTTGTTTTTCCGCGGGGAGAATAGGAATGACCGAGGTCAGCCTGCCCCCCGGAAACACCATCAAACTGAAGCTTGACCGTGACGGTATGATCAAGCGGCTGTTTATGGGGGTTATTGCCCTCTATCTGGTCGTCGCGTTGGCTCTGCCGCTTTATGCCATGTTGTCAAAAAGCTTCGTGACCTATGGCTTTGACCTTGAGCGATACGAGTTTCAAGTCAGCGACGAAGCTGGCAATTTCGGTGATCCCATCTCCGCTGCCGCTTTGAATGAGCAGTTGACTGTCGTATCGGCAGATGATCTGCGCTCCAGTTCCGATGGCCGTTTGACGGTCACCGAATTTTTTCCCGACTTCAGTTTTCGTAGCCCGGTAAAGTACCGTATGCGCGGCACGAGTGATGACGCACCTTACCTCGTCGGCCTTGATCTGCAAAATTCAACCGAGTGGCAGGAGTATGACAGCAACACGTTCCGCCGTATCAATCTGCGGCCGGTTAAATCCGTTGGCCCGCAGAACTACGTCGAGTATTTCTCAAACCCGTCCTTGTTTTCGTCTATTGAAAACTCGCTGTTCATCGCCGCGGTAAGCACCGTCCTCACTGTGGTATTTGCCTTTGGTTTTGCCTATGCGCTGAACCGAAGCTGCATGCGTTTCAAAGGGTTCTTCAAGCTCGTGGCGATGATGCCGATCCTTGTGCCGTCGCTTCTGCCGGGCATCGCTCTGATATATCTGTTCGGCAACCAGGGCATGTTGAAATCGCTGCTAATGGGGCAAAGCATATATGGGCCATTGGGCATCGTCATAGGTTCGGTCTTCTTCACGTTTCCACATGCAATGATCATCATCACAACGGCGCTGTCGATCGCCGACCAGCGCCAGTACGAGGCCGCAGAAAGCCTTCGCGCCAGCAAATGGCGTACATTCTGGACGGTGACGATCCCGGGCGCGCGTTATGGTCTGATCTCGGCTGCATTCGTTACATTTACTCTTGTGATTACCGATTTCGGTCTGCCGAAGGTTATTGGCGGGCAGTACAATGTTCTGGCCATCGACATTTACAAGCAAGTGATTGGTCAGCAGAACTTTGAGATGGGCGCCGTGGTTTCGGTCATTCTGCTGATCCCTGCCATTTTGGCCTTCTACGTGGATCGGCAGGTGCAAAAGAAACAGGTTTCATTGCTCTCAGCGCGCTCGGTGCCCTATCAACCAAAACCGGACCGCAAATTCGAAGCCCTTTGTCTTGGCTGGTGCGCTTTGATGGCCTTCTTTATCATCGGCATTATCGCGGTTTGCCAATACGCTGCTCTGATCAAATTCTGGCCCTATAACCTAAGCCTCAGCCTGAACAACTATGCGTTTGACAAGATGGATGGCGGCGGCTGGGCAGCCTACAAGAACTCGATCAAGCTGGCTGGACTCACAGCAATTTTTGGAACGATCATCGTATTTACGGGCGCATATATGGTCGAAAAAATCGATGGCTTCAAAACCGGGCGCGGACTGTTTCAGTTTCTCGCCATGCTGCCGATGGCGGTGCCGGGAATGGTCCTTGGGCTGGCCTATATCTTTTTCTTCAACAACCCCGATAACCCGCTGAACTTCATCTATGGCACGATGACGATTCTGGTGGTCTCGACTGTGACGCATTTTTACACGGTCGGTCACCTGACGGCGCTGACCGCTCTCAAGCAGATTGATGCCGAATTTGAACCCGTCGCCAGTTCCCTGCGCCAACCGTTTTATCGCTTGTTCACGCGGGTGACGGTGCCGGTCTGTTTGCCCGCGATCCTCGATATCTCTATCTATATGTTCGTCAATGCGATGACGACGGTATCGGCGGTTGTGTTCATCTATTCGACCCATACGGCGCTGGCCTCGGTCGCGGTGCTGAACATGGATGATGCAGGTGATATCGCGCCCGCTGCGGCAATGGGGATGATGATCTTTTACACCAACGCAGGCGCACGGCTGCTGCACCTTTTCGCCTCGCGCCGGATCTTGCGGAAAACCCAGGCCTGGCGCGTACAGTAGATTTGATAGGTGATCTGGGGTTGTTTTGGGTATGGCGCGGATCGTCACGCAAGCCCCGAACACCCATATAACATATTGTTAATACTAAACAAACCTTCCCCGCGGGGAAGGTTTCGCGCCCGCAATCCCGTCTTGGGCAGTCTTCGGTGCTTCGGGGCTAAGGCCCGAACGCTTTAGCTCGCATTGGCATCCGCCGCCGGTTTCGTGCGAAGCTCGGCAATCGGTTCAAGCAAGCTTGCACCGGCGATCAGGAGAACCCCAAGCGTTTCGCGGATGCCAAACGGCTCTCCCGCCAGCAATGCCACCGAGATTGAACCGACGACGATTTCCGTCATGAACAACAGCCCCACAATGCCGGGGTTCAAAAACTTGGGCCCCCAAAGCGAGGCGAGGGAACCGGGCAAGATCAACAGCACCATGAACGTCAATAGCAGCGGCATGGCGGGCATCACCTGCGCCGGGCTGGGCAAATGGGCCGGCGCCAGCAAAAGCGCCGCAGCCCCCGCGAACAACACCGACCACAGGTAAAAACCGACGGTCATTTCGATCGCTGAATTGCCATCGTCCATCCGCAACCGAACCATCGCGATGGCCCAAAGAAAGCCGCCGCCAAGGCCCATCCAGTCTCCACTATTTTGCGGCACCGGAAAGCGCACACCCAGCCCGAAAATCGTCAGCATCCCGACGATCGCCAGCACCATCGCGACAATGCGCATAGGGGTGATGGCATCCTTCAATATGATGCGGGCAAGGATCGTGCCCCAAACCGGCGTGAGGTAAAACAGCAGCATTGCCCGGACAACATCGGTGTAGACAATCGCGGCCGAATACAGCAGCAGCGCGCCCCCCGACACCATAGCCGTCAATTGCAAGTCAAGCCCGCCTCGTTTGACATGCTGCCACCGCCACAACAAGACCGGGGTCAGAAACAATGTCGGCACCAGAAAATAGACGACAGTGATCCAAAGGCCGTGCAGGCCCGCCTCTTCCAAGGCCCGCAGCGGTATCCAGAACAGCCCCCAGACAGCCCCCGCATAAAGGCATGCCAGCTTCGCGCGGTACTCTCGGGATGCGGTCAAAGCGGACCTGCGGGCAATTTGGGTTTTTTATACATCTGCACCGGCGCCCCTTAATCGTCTTCTTGCTTCAACTAAGCCTGCCCTTGGCATCTTCACCAATGATAACTAGCCTGAAAAGCCCCGGAATGGAATTTGATTATATCATTGTCGGCGCGGGGTCAGCGGGCTGCGGGTTGTTGATGCCGCGATCATGATCGCTCCGCTTGCCCATTGCAATGCAAGGCCCATCCGGGGAGTATTGCCAAGCGAAGGAACGTCTGGCCGCATGTATTGGCCGACAGAACCATAGTCACGTTTGCGCAGTTGGCGCATTGTGACGGCGAAGCAGAAACAGGAAGCAACCTTCAATGGCACTTCTGACGATTGGCACTTGGTATCTTTATGCAGGGGCGGCTGTTGCGGCTTGGTTCTTGCTCTTCGCTGTGGGCCGGCTGGACAGCAATGCCGAAGGGGCGTGGGTCTTTCGCCCGCTGCTTATCCCCGGGGTTCTATTGATCTGGCCCTTGGTGATCTGGCGCTATGCGGTCTTGCGGCGCGGCGAAGAACGGCTTGATCGCCACCTCATGCCGCGCGCCGGACAAGACCGCGCCGTGCTTGCGATGATTATCGCCATCCCCATTATCATCGCAGCCGCCCTGCTTGCCCGGCAAGATCAAAGCACACTTGCCGCACCGGTCCTTTTGGAGGCGGCAAGATGAGCGTTAAATACGTGCCGGTGCAGTGGAACCAGAATAAATGGATCTATGATCTGATCTTGCTGGCCCTGATCGTGGTTTATGTCACGG
>JBARVN010000026.1:0-7680 GCA_049646285.1 Albidovulum sp.
ATCGGCCCCGGCTTTGACTGCGGCCTTTGCATAGATGATGCTGTCTTCGGTACGGATGGCACCGGTGCCAACCACCATCGGCACGCGTCCACCAATCAGCGCGGCGCAACGGATCATCATCTCCAGCAGCTCCTCGGGGGTCTGGGCGTAATATTCCCCCGTTGATCCCGCAACGACGATGCCGTGCACCCCGGCGGCAATCAGATGTTCGACCGTTTCGGCCAGTGCCGCTTCGTTTAACGAGAAATCCAGGTGATAGGGGGTCACAAGCGGCGTTTAGATCCCTTCAAACTGCATGGCGGCGGTCCTTGAGTGAAATGACATCGACCGGCAGCGGGTCGGGGCGCACGAAACGCTCCATCCGGTCGCGGCCAAGATCCCAGTGTTGCAAGGTCAGGTCGATGACGAGGGCGGATTCGCGCGCTTCAATCGCGGTGATCATCGCGTCATGCTGTTCGATGGCTTTGAGGACCAGCAAGGTCTCGGCGGGTGCTGCAGGGCGGTAAAAGGTCTGGCTCAGCGTTGTATGGTCGATCTGCAACCGCGCGAGCGATGCCATCAGATAAGGATTATGCGCCATCTCTCCGATGATTGCGTGAAAGCGGTGGTTGGCCAAAGCTGCGTCACTGGCATTTCCGACCTTGGTGGCCTTAGAAAAATCGCACTGCGCGGCTTTCAACTGATCCAGTTGTTGCGCGCTTCGCCCCTCGGCTGCCAGTCGGGCAACATTGGCATAGACCATGGGGGCTGTCTGTAAAAACGTGCGCAGGACGCCGATATCCATCGACGCCACCTTGGCGCCCCGGTTTTGCGACATCTCGACATAGCCGTCACCTTGCAAACGTTGCAGCACTTCGCGCAACGGCGTGCGGGACATGCCGTAGTGGCCAGAGAGCCCAACCTCGTCCAGATCCTGTCCTGGGGCCAGGTCCGTCGCCAAGATGCGCCGCTTGAGATCAGCAAGGCAATCGTCTTTCGAGAATCGCGGCATTGGGCGCCCCTCTTATTGTATACATAATGTACACAAATCTGAGGAACACAGACCAATTCTGCTGCTAAGGAACGCTAGCTGGTTCCCGCCTTTCGTCTGTCCGCCTCGGCCCGGTGCATCGCCAACATGCGCTGGACGGCCGGGCGCGACGCCATCGCGTCTCGGTGCCGTGCAATGTTGGGGTAGGCCGCGATCCCGTCTGGGAAGATCACATCCCAAAGTGTCTGAAGGCCAAGAATGAAATCGGGAACGGTGGGTGCTGCACCAAAAAAGAACGGCCCCTTGGCTAAAGACGCGTCAAGTGTCGCATAGACCTTGCGCAAACGGTCCATCGAGGCGGATTTTAGGGCCGCACGATCACCATCGTTCTGCATGTAAAATTCTGGATGATACTGGATGATCACGTCGGGTTGCAAAGTCGAGGCGAGGTAATGGATCCATTGCAGGAACTGCCCCCGGCGGGGATCGCCTGCGGGGACGATCAATCCGGCCGCCGGGTGCTGTTCCGCGATGTAAAGGGCCACAGCGCCGGTCTCAAAGACCGCGCCGTCTGGGCCGCTCAGTGCTGGCGTGCGGCAGTGCGGACTGGCGGCCAGAAAGGCCGGGTCCGGGGTTTCGGCAAAAATGTGCACCCAATGGATGGCGTATTCCGCGCCAACCTCTTCCAGCACGGCATGGGCACCCATAGCGTAGGTGTCGGGGGCGCAAAAAAGCGTGTAGGTCGCCATGTCAGCCACTCTCCAACAAGGTATTGAGTTTGTCGCGAATGGTGTCGCGGAACGTATGGCGGCTGACCTGCCAATCTTCCAAAGACTGGCGCTGGAAGATTGAAGGCAACCACATCTCGGTCTCATAGCGCGCCAGCGTATGCGGGTCGGTCAGGTAGCTGTTGTCCAAAGCGGCGCGGTGAACGACGTCACTGGCGATGGTTTCTTCGGTAACCTCGATCCCGGCGGCGAAACGCGTGGCCATTGCGGCAAGTTCGTTGCAAACCACGAGCATCTCCATTGATCCCGTGCGGCCACTGGAAAGAACGCCAAGATTGTGGGTCAGCGCGCAAGGCGCAGTGGCGGTGGCCTGCAGACTGGCCGAGGCCTCGGCCAGCGCTTGCGGGCCGACATCGTGGGCATCGCTACAGCCACTGCCGACCCAGACCGGCACGCCGATATGGGTAAAGTAATCCGCAGCTCCAAGCCCCGCGAGCGTATATTCGGGTGAGCCGATTGCCATGTCGGCACGGCGCATGTCCATCGGCATCACCGATGATCCCGACATCACTGGCGCGCCGGGTTGGGCCAGTTGGCTGATCACGATCCCGGCCAAGGATTCCGCTGCGGCCTGAGCAATGGCCCCGGCCAAAGTCAGCGGACAGGCCATGCCTGGAAAGATCGCGGGATAGCAGACCACCGGCAACATCAGCCGTGCCGCCATGATCAGCCTTTGGCACGTCTCGCCCGAGAGTTTCAGCGGCGAAAGGGGCCCGATGAGGTCAAGCCCGATGGGGCGCGCCGCCAGATTATCCATGCCACCGACGCGGCCCCCCATCTCCTCCCAGATCCGACGAACAATATGTTCGTCATGCCCGGTGAAAAAAATCGGCTTCCGGGTTGTGTCGAGAAGCGCGCGGGCGGAAAGAAGGCTTTCATCCTCGGCCGGCACATCCGCCGGATAGCCGAGTGATGCCGCAATATCGATATGGCTCAACGCGTCTTGAACGCGCCCGTGGTCACGGATATCGGCAAGCAAGCAGGGCCGATAGCCGCCCGTCCTGTGGTCCAGCACCTGCACGCAATTGACCGCCGTGCCAAAACGCGGCACGTGGTCGTCAGTGGCAAAAGCCGCAGTGCCGTTTTGATCGAAGAACGTGATCCGACGGGGCACGGTTTCCAGTGTCTGGTCGATGAGGTCAGGTGGGTAGTGAAGGCGGCCGCTCCGGTTCTGACACCCCGCTGCAATCAGCATTGCATGCGCCTCGGGGTCGGCGACCTCCATCCCGGTATCCCAAAGGATGCGTTTCACGCCGGCATGGATCGCGGCGCAGTCGGGCGGATGGATCGTGGTCAGGGTGGTGCGCCGCTCAAGGCGCGCTTGGGCTGGTCGGGCAGCCGACACGCCTTGCTGTCGCCTTCCCTGTCTCATGACGTTCCTTGAATTGTGAGGGGGCGGGGCCTTGAAGTGTGAGGGTGCGGGGCGGAGCAACCCGCCCCGCCCGCTCATTGCAGATTGTCAGGCGTCGATCCAAGCGGTGCGCTGTGCTTGATAAAAGCCCAGCGGCCCGGAGCCATGTGGTGTGATGCCCTGAACCTCATGGCGCGCCGCATCGACGAAGTTACGGAAGCCAAGGGTCGCATGGCCGCCATCCTCATGCAGCATCAGCTGCATCTCGTCATACATCTCCTTGCGCTTGGCGAAATCAGTGATCGAGCGTGCCTCAATCATCAGTTTGTCAAAGCGTTCGTTTTGCCATTTCGTCTCATTCCAGTCAGACGCGCTGGCAAAGGCGATGCCGAAGATCAGGTCGGGCACTGGCCGCGGATCCCACCCAGAGGTGATGATCGGTTTCTGGATCCAGACGGCAGACCAGAAGCTGTCAGCCGGTGGGTTGATGACGTTGAAGTTCAAGCCACCCGCAGCCGCGCTTTGCTGAAGATGCTGCGCCGCTGCAAGCGAGCCTGTGCCTGCAACATCGGATCCGTAGATATCGATGGATACGTCTTCCAGCCCGGCCTTCTTGATATGGAAGCGGACTTTGTCGGGATCGTAGGCACGCTGCGGGATATCGGCGTTGTAATAGGGATCAATCGGCGCAATCGGATGGTCGTTGCCGACCGAGCCCAGCCCTTTCAGGATATTGTCGCGGATGCCTTCGCGGTCGATCGCGTATTTGACCGCCAGACGGAAGTCGGCGTTGTTTGTCGGCTCCCGGTCCATCATCATCGCAAGGTTCAGGAACGCGCCGCTTGGGGCGTCGATGACATGGGCCACGCCGCTGTTCTCGATCAGTCTTGTCGCCTTCTGATCGAGTTGCAGCAGCACGTTGATGTCGCCTGCAATCAACGCATTGATCCGAGCTGTGTTGTCGCCGATGCCAATGAATTCCAGCTCGTCCACATAGGGGCCATCATCGGCCCAGTAATTCTCGTTCCGCGCAAAGACATAGCGGGTGCCCGGCGAGAACTCGACAACCTTGAACGGACCAATACCCGGCGGGGTGCCGGTAAAGTCCTCAAGGCCATTCTTGGTGACGTGGACGCGCGTATCGGTCAAGATCATCGGAAAGTCGGCATTGGGTGCGGTCAGGTTGAAACGGACCTGATGTTCAGCAAGCTTATCGATGCTGCTGATCTGGTTCATATAGGCCTCGGCGGGTGATTCCGTGCCTTCACGGAAATGCCGGGTCATGGAATAGATCACATCGTCCGCGCCAAAGTCGGACCCGTCATGGAATGTCACGCCCTCACGCAGGTCAAACACCCATGCAGAAGCGTCGTCATTCGCCTCCCATGACGTTGCAAGCCAGGGAATCGGTTGCAGATCCGGACCGCGGTTGACCAGGTTATCATGCACCGAATAGCCCATCTGGATGTTCGAAGTGCTGTAGTATTTCGTCGGGTCCAGGCTGTCTTGCGCCTGTGCAGCCTCGGCCCCAATCGTCAGCCGTCCCCCATATTTTGGCTCGGCGGCGCGCGCTCTTTGGGCGGTAAATCCGTTGATCAGCGTCGCGGACGCGCCAGCGGCGGCCATAGTGCCCATGAACCTGCGTCGGGATATCCGGTTCTTTACATATTGCTGGAACATATAGGCGTTGAACTTGTCGTCTGACATGCGGTTCCTCCACTGTGGTCCCGGTCGCAGCAGGCAGCAGGCCGTTTGCTGTGGGTTTTTTTATTGTGAAACTGTGATCACAGATTGAGCTGAGAATCAACGGTTTTGTCTGGATATGATGTTCAATTCTTCTGCCGGGCAGCGCCGCTCTACTAGAGGTTGGCCTAGATGCCTGAATTGAGGTAGCAATCAAAGGTGGATGGGATGAAAAGACTATGGATCAACAAACCGAGCAGACACCGACACCGCCAAAGACCCTGAGTGCTGCGGTCTATGAGGATATCCGTTCACGTATGATCGTCGGCAAACTGCTTCCCGGTGACACGATCTCGATTCGCACTCTGGCAGCCGAGAACGGGACAAGCGCGATGCCGGTGCGCGAGGCGCTCAAACAGCTGGCGTTGGAAAAGGCCCTGAGCGGGGCGGCCAAGCGCGCCTACCGGGTGCCGGACCTGACGCGCAGCCAGGCGGCCAACCTGTTCCAGATCCGCGCTGTGCTGGAAGGGGGGGCGGCCGAAACAGCCGTACCCAATCTATCGACACGCGATCTTGATGCACTGCGCAAATGGACCCGGCAGATGGATGCCGCATGGGAGAAGCGTGACGCCATCGCCTTCCTTGCGGCGAACTTCAGGTTTCACTCGCTGATCTATAGCCGGGCGAACAATAACGAGCTGTTCGACCTGATCGAAAACCTTCTGGTCCGCACCGGGCCGTGGCTGGCGCAGGGCATCTTGTCGCTGACAAGCCCGGACGACTGGCTTGGCGAACATGACGCCATCATCGCGGCTTTGGAAGATCGGGATTCAGCCCGCGCGCGCGCACTTATCGAAGAAGACGCCCGGTGGGGGATGACCTTCTTTCAGGCGTGATGTCGGCTGCTGTGGGCCGGGCAGACGAGACTTGCAATGCGGTAGAATCTGTGATCACAGTTATGTCTGGACATAACGCTCTGCGGGAATTGGGGGCAAGGCCGATCCATGAAAATCACCGAGATTATCGCCCGCCGTCTGGTGATCGGATGTGCAACCTTGCTGTTCGTATCAATACTGGTTTTTGTCGGAACCGAGATCTTGCCGGGTGACGTCGCGAACGCCATTCTCGGGCGGGGTGCCACGCCTGAACTCGTGGCGCAGGTCCGTGAACGGCTTGGTCTCGATGAACCGCTTTTGATGCGCTACTGGATCTGGCTGAGCCGGACCCTGAGCGGCGATCTTGGCACGTCGCTTGCAAATGGCATAGACATTTCCACCGAGATCGCCCGGCGCGGCAAGAACACGATCATCCTGTCGGTCTCAACCGCGCTGGTTGCAGTCCCGCTGGCGGTGACGTTGGGTTTGGTGGCCGCAACACGCCCCGGTGGGCGGGTTGACCGGCTGATCTCGGGCACCTCGCTTGCGTTGATTTCCTTCCCGGATTTTCTTGTCGCGGTGGTGCTGGTCACGATCTTTGCCGTCAAGCTGGGTTGGCTGCCTGCGATTGCCTCGATCCGCCCGTCCTATGAGTTTCTTGACTGGGTGCGGGTTCTGATCCTGCCGGTCACGGCGCTGGTCTTTACCATCCTCGCGCATATGGTGCGGATGACCCGGTCCGCAGTCCTGAACGTGCTTTCAAGCCCGGCCATCGAAATGGCGATCCTAAAGGGTGTGCCGCGGCGGCGACTGCTTATGCGCCACGCTTTGCCGAACGCCTTTGGCCCGATCATCAATGTCATCGCGCTGAACCTTGCTTATCTCGTGTCGGGCGTCGTGGTGATCGAGACCCTGTTCAACTTCCCCGGCCTTGGCCGCTATATGGTGGAAGCCGTGACCAATCGCGATGTGCCGATCGTGCAGGCCTGTGCGATGATCTTTTGTTCGGTCTATGTGCTGTTGAACCTGACCGCCGACATTCTCTCGATCATGGCCAATCCCCGCGTGAGGTATCCCAAATGAGCGCGGATGCGACAGGCTGGCGCCATGAGCTGCGCGAGGCGATATCTGACCTGACGCCGGGCGTGACACTCGCCATTCTGTTCTTGCTGATGGTCGCGGTTGTCGGGATGTTCGCCCCTTGGGTCGCGCCCTACGGCGAGGGCGTGATTTTGACCAACGAAAGCTTCGAAGGCCCGTCGGCGGCGATGTGGCTGGGCAGCGATTATCTGGGCCGCGACGTGCTTTCGCGGCTGATATTCGGGGTGCGTGTGACGCTATATCTGGCGTTGATCATCACGCTTATCTCCTTCACCGTCGGCGTCACGCTTGGGTTTCTGGCGGCGGCATTCGGCGGCAGAGTCGATATGCTGATGAGCCGGACGAACGATGCGATGCTGTCCTTTCCAGCGCTGATGCTGGCGCTTATCGTGATCAATTCGCTTGGATCGTCGTTTCCGGTTCTGATCGTCACCATTGCCTTCATCGACATGACACGGGTGTTCCGGGTGTCGCGTGCGCTGGCCACCGACATCATGGTCATGGACTATGTCGAGGCTGCGGTGGTGCGCGGCGAAGGCAAGGGCTGGATTATCTGGCATGAGGCTTTGCCGAATGCCCTGACCCCGCTTGCCGCCGAATTCGGCATCCGCTTCACCTATGCGATCCTCTTCGTCTCGGCCTTGTCCTTCCTTGGCCTCGGCGTGCAGCCGCCGCAATCGGACCTTGGCGTGATGGTGAAGGAAAACATGCAAGCACTGCTCTACGGGGCCTACACCACGCTTTATCCCGCGCTGGGGATCGCCGCGATTGCCGTGTCGATGAATATCTTCGTCGACTGGTTGTTGCAGCGATCAAGCGCCAAGCTGCCGGATGAGATCTAAGATGACCCAGCCGCTTTTGACCGTTCAGAACCTGACCGTCGCTGTCCGCGACAAGAAGGGCCGCGAGACG
>JBARVN010000027.1:0-9659 GCA_049646285.1 Albidovulum sp.
CAAGAAGCGCATCGCATCGGGTGCCGGGCTTGAAGTCTCGGAGCTCAACCAGCTCATCAAAATGCACCGCCAGATGGCGGATATGATGAAGAAGATGGGCAAGATGGGCAAAGGCGGCATGCTCAAACAGGCGATGAAGGGCATGATGGGCAAGGGCGGCATGCCCGACCCGTCCAAGATGAACCCGGCCGAGATGGAAGCCATGGCCAAAGGCATGAGCGAAGGCTTGGGCGGCGGTGGCCTGCCTGGCGGTCTTGGCGGGATGAAACTGCCCGGCGGACTTTCCGGTCTTGGCGGGTTCGGGAAGAAAAAGTGAGCTATCGCGTGACCCGGGATGCGCAAGGAGCGCCGGTCCTCTGGACCGAACGGCTGCGTTTGCGCTTGCCTGCGGACCGCGACCTTGAGGCGAGCGCGTGCTTCTGGGCCTCAGAACGCTCGAATCAGATGGGCGGGCCATGGACCTGCGAAAAGACCCGCGAAAGTCACCTTGATCTGGTCGATCAATGGCGGCGCAACGGCTTTAGCCTTTTCACCGTCACCCTTCGCGACGGCGATGACGGCATCGGCGGCATCGGCCCCTTCTATCCCAAGGACCATCCGGAACCCGAACTGGGCTGGAGCCTTTGGGACGTCCAGAACGAAGGCCGAGGCTTCGCCCACGAGGCGGCAGTCGCCGCGCGCGACTGGTTCTTCGACACGACCTCCTTCGATACGGCGGTCAGCTACACGGATCCGGCCAACACCCGCTCGCACCGGCTCTGCGAACGCTTGGGGGCGGTGATCGACCCGGACGCGAACCACCCTTACGGCGACGAGCCGACGCTGACCTACCGCCATTTTCGCGGGGCATCTGCATGACCCCGCCCACCCTCCAGACCGAACGACTGATCCTGCGCGGACCCGAAGCGCGCGACTTTGAACCGATTGCTGCCTTCTTCGCAGATGACGTCCGGTCGCGGGGCTTTGGCGGCCCGCAAAACCGCAATGAAGCCTGGCGGTGGTTCGCCAGCATGATCGGCCACTGGGTGCTGCACGGCTACAGTTTCTGGATACTGGACACGCGCGCGGGTGAAACCGTCGGCATGGTCGGTATCTGGGGGCCCGAAGGCTGGCCCGAACCGGAATTGGGCTGGGTGATGTTTGAGAATGGCGAAGGCAAGGGTTATGCCTATGAGGCCGCATTGGCCGTGCGTGCGCATGCCTATCAAAACCTCGGCTTCACCACGCTGTCCAGCAACATCTTTCCCGGCAATACCCGCTCGATCGCGCTGGCCGAACGTATGGGGGCCGTGCCCGAGCGTGAATACAACAACGTCTCCCACGGGGCCGAGATCGTCTACCGCCACCCCGGGCCAGAGGCTCTGGCATCATGACCGACATCGCCCCCACCCTCCAGACCGAACGCCTGACCCTGCGCGCCCCGCAGCTTTCCGACTTTGAGCATTGGGCCGCGTTCTTTGCCTCGCCGCGCGCGGTTCATGAACGCGGCATGATGGAGCGCGCCGAGGCCTATCGTCACTGGGCCGCAGATGTCGCTCTTTGGTCCTTGAAGGGCTACGGTCCCTTTGGCCTCGATGATCGCGAAACCGGCGCTTATGTCGGCGAGGTCGGCATCTATGAATTCATGGGCTACCCCGAACCCGAGCTTGGCTGGTTCACCGTGCCCGAAGCCGAAGGCAAGGGCTACGCCGCCGAAGCTGCCCGCGCCGTCATGGCATGGGCGCAGAAAACCTTTGGCTGGGACCGCCTGATCAATATTATCGACCCCGCCAATACCCGCTCCATCGCGCTTGGGCTGAAACTCGGTGGCGTCATCGACCCTACAATCCCCGGCACCGATCCCGGTGACGTGGTGATCCGGCACGATCTGAGGGCGTGCGCATGACCTCCCAGATCATCACCATCCCCGAAATCCGGACTGATCGCCTGATCCTGCGTGCGCCCCGGCTCGACGATGCCGAACCTTACATGGCGATCATGATGTCGGACCGTGCCGTGCATATGGGCGGGCCTTTCAGCCATGAAATGGCATGGTTTGATTTCTGCGCTGAAACCGTCAGCTGGCAGTTGCGCGGCTACGGCCCCTTCTCGATGGTCGAAAAGGCCACCGGGCGTTTCGTCGGCATGTCGATCTTGCATCACGCCGCCTGCGATCCGGAACCAGAGCTGGGCTGGATGGTTACAACCGACGGCGAAAGCCAAGGCTACGCCTTTGAGGCCGCCATCGCGACGCGAGACTACGTCTTCGACACACTCGGCTGGGACAGCATCGTCTCTTATATCGCACCCGGCAATAACCGTTCGGTCGGGCTGGCAAAACGGCTGGGCGCGCAATCTGATCCCGATGCCGTACGGCCGGATGAATGCCCCGAATGCCTGGTCTACCGCCACCACCGGAAGGCCCGCGCATGACCGGTTTTGTGAATGCAGCGCGCGCGCTGTCCCGACAGCTGTCGGTACAGATGCGGGACGGATGCGGGACGCATAAAGGACAGATGCCACCCCCCCTTTCAGGAGGTTTGAATGAGTGACCCGACACCCATCGCCGCGGACCTTCTAAAAGGCCATCGCGACAGCATCGACAGGCTTGATGCGATCTTGGTCTACACGCTGGCCGAACGGTTCAAGCACACCAAGGAAGTCGGGCGGCTGAAGGCCGAACATGACCTGCCGCCTTCCGATCCGGCGCGCGAAGCGGCCCAGATCGCCCGGCTTGAGACACTGGCCCAAGAGGCCAATCTCGACCCGGAATTCGCCAAGAAATTCCTGACCTTCGTCATCAGCGAAGTCATCAGGCATCACGAGAGACTACAGAAATAACCAAGTAATAACAGGCACCTGCCTGTTTCAAAGCCAAGCATAGGAGACAATTACATGGCTATGAAAATCCGCCTCGCGCGTGGGGGCTCCAAGAAGCGCCCGTTCTATTCGATCGTTGCCGCCGACAGCCGCATGCCGCGCGATGGCCGTTTCATCGAAAAGCTGGGCACCTACAACCCGCTGCTGCCCAAGGATTCAGAAGAGCGCGTGAAAATGAACATGGAACGTGTTCAGCACTGGCTCGGACTGGGCGCCCAGCCCACAGACCGGATCGCACGGATGCTCGAAGCCGCTGGTGTCAAAGAGAAAACCGAGCGCAAGAACATGAAAAAAGCCGAGCCTGGCGAACGTGCGAAGAAGCGCGTTGAAGAAAAGGCAGCCAAAGAAGCCGCCGCCGCCGAAGCCGCCGCTGCACCAAAGCCAGAGCCGGTCGAAGAGGTAGTTGAAGCTGCGGCAGAGGCCCCTGCTGAAGAGGTTGCTGCCGAAGAAACTGCGTCCGAATAAGGCTCTGACCTGACATGCTGATCGGGTTTTTCCTGCGCCGGATCGTGACCCTTGCCTTTTGCGCGGGGTCCTTCTGGCTGGGCATGAAAACCGACCGGCTGCTTACACCAAATCCCCCCGCCACCACGGTGGCGGGGGACTGCCAGGAGGTGACGGATGACAACTGATCGTATCTGTGTCGGCGCCATTTCAGGCGCCTTTGGCGTTAAAGGTGAGGTCCGGCTGAAAAGCTTCTGCGCCGAACCTGAGGCGATCCTCGACTACGCCCCGCTTTACACCGAAGACGGCAGCCGCAGCTTTACGGTAAAGCTGACCCGCTCCATTCCGGGTGGGCTTGGGGTGCGGCTTTCTGGCGTGGCCACCAAAGAACAGGCCGATGCCCTGCGCGGAACCTCGCTGTTTACCGACCGGGCGAACCTGCCCAATCTGCCGGACGATGAATTCTACCATTCCGACCTGATCGGGCTTGAGGTGATGGACACCGGCGGGGCGCGCATCGGCACCGTGCGCGCCGTCTTTAACCACGGGGCGGGCGATATTCTTGAGATTTTTGCGCCCGGCCTGAAAACCGCGCTGCTGCTGCCCTTCACAAAGGCAATCGTGCCAACCGTAGATCTGACCACAGGCCGGATCATCGTTGATCCGCCGGGCGAGATCGACGCCAGGCCCGGATCATGAGCGAGGGCGAAAAATCCAGATCCCACGGACGTCTGGCCATTTCAGCCTCGGTCAAGCCGCGCGAGTTGATGAGTGATACGCCCCGCATCAAGGGCGCATGGTGCGCGAAGGTCATCACGCTCTTCCCCGAGGCTTTCCCGGGCACTCTGGGCTTAAGCCTGACCGGAAAAGCCTTGCAAGAAGGGCTGTGGGCGCTGGAAGCGATTGACCTTCGGACCTTCGGAATTGGCAAGCACCGCAATGTCGATGACACCCCGGCGGGCGGCGGCGCGGGCATGGTGCTGCGCGCCGATGTCGTGGCCGCAGCCCTTGATGAGGCCGCCATTGGCACGCCCAAAAGCCGGGCCCGCTGGCCCGTCATCTACCTGTCCCCGCGCGGAAAACCGTTTGATCAGGCCAGCGCAAGGCGGCTGGCCGACGCGGATGGTTTGACGATGCTTTGTGGCCGGTTCGAAGGCGTCGACCAACGCGTGCTTGATCACTATGAGATCGAGGAAATCAGCCTTGGCGATTTTGTTCTGACCGGCGGCGAGATCGCCGCACAGGCAATGATTGACGCGACCGTGCGGCTGATACCGGGCGTCCTTGGCAACGCGGCCTCGACCGAGGAGGAAAGCCATTCAAACGGGCTTTTGGAACATCCGCAATACACCAAACCAGCCGAGTGGGAGGGGCGCGAAATCCCCCCTGTTCTCATGTCCGGCCATCACGGCGAGATCGCGAAATGGCGCCGCGCCGAGGCTGAAAAACTGACGAAAGAACGACGCCCCGATCTGTGGAACAGTCAAAAGCCGAACAGTTCAAGCTAAACCCGCACCAAAGATCAAAACCGCGCAGCATGCTCTGTCAGGCTGTCAGGCGAAAGCCGGTAGATACGCATGGTATCCAGACAGTAGGATCCAAGGCCCTGGTAAAAGGCGATGCTTGCACTGTTCCAGTCAAGGCATCCCCATTCCAGAAACTCCGCTCCGCGCGACAAAGCCTCTTTCGACAGAAACTCCATCATGATCTTGCCAAGCCCGTGCCCACGCATGCTTTCGTCCACAAAGACCGCGTCGATAAACAGGCCCGAGCGGCCCGTGAACGCCGATGAGGTCTGGTTGAAATACATGAAACTTACAGTTTCACCCTTGTAGGTGCCAAACACCGCCTCACCCAACTTCTCCCGAAGCAACCTTTCCAGACGGGCTTCGGTGGAAGTGATTTCGTCGGACATTTGCTGATAGGCGCCAAGTTTTTGCATGAACTGAAGGGCCAGACCCGCATCATCAGGCGTCGCGATGCGCAAACTGAAATCGGGATTATTTGTTTCAATCTGAGACATGGTAATGACCTTTCCAAAAAACGCGCGATTCTGGCGCCTCGGGCAAGCCTGCAATTTGATCAAATTTATTGCAATCAATATGATCAAATTATCGCCAGATACTTGGCACTGATGCGCGGGGCGGCATCCGTTCGCCCGGACCTCTTGACCCCTTCTGCACGCGCGCCTATACCGCGCCAGTCCGGGGCTTTATGAGTCGTCCGGGCCTGTTGTGTACGGACCAGCGCATTCTTCGGCGCGATGCAGTTCTTCGCTTCAGACAAATGAATGACGGCGTGATCTCTGGCGGGCGCATCTGCGGACCCGGGTGAAGACCAAGAGCTCTCAAGTCGCGCACATCTTCGCGGAAAAAACCGCGAGCAATGGAAAGGATCCGCGATGAACCTGATCGCGCAACTCGAAGCCGAGCAGATCGCTGAGCTTGGCAAGACCATCCCGGACTTTAAGGCCGGCGACACTGTTCGTGTCGGCTACAAAGTAACCGAAGGCACCCGCAGCCGGGTACAGAACTACGAAGGCGTCTGCATCGCACGCAAGGGTGGCAACACTATCGCCGCTGCGTTCACGGTGCGTAAGATCTCCTTTGGCGAGGGCGTTGAACGCGTCTTCCCGCTTTACTCGACCAATATCGATTCGATTGAAGTCGTACGTCGTGGCCGTGTGCGCCGCGCCAAGCTGTACTATCTTCGCGATCGTCGCGGCAAATCTGCCCGGATCGCTGAAAACACAACCTACAAAGCCAAAGTCTGAGGAGCAGTATCATGAGAAACGATATTCACCCCGACTACCACATGATCAACGTCAAGTTGACCGACGGCACAGTCTTCAATGTCCGGTCTACATGGGGCAAAGAAGGCGATCAGATGTCGCTGGACATCGATCCTTCGGTGCACCCGGCCTGGGTTGGTGGCAACACCAAACTGATGGATACCGGTGGCCGCGTGTCGAAGTTCAAGAACAAGTACGCTGGTCTGGGCTTCTGAGCCTATTGCGCTTCCCAAAAAGGGGCGCACAACATATAGTAGGGGCGCGCTGGCAACAGCGCGCCTTTTGATTCCGGGGACAGGGGCGACAGCGTGGCGCATATCATCGTTGTGGGCAATGAGAAGGGCGGGTCTGGAAAATCCACGACCTGCATGCATGTGGCAACCGCGCTGGTGCGCATGGGGCACAAGGTTGGCGCGCTGGATCTGGATCTGCGCCAACGCAGTTTTGGCCGCTACGTCGAAAACCGCCGCGCCTTTGCCCGCAAGCAAGGTGTTGATCTGCCGACACCTGATTACCGCGATCTTCCAGAAGTGGATCAGGCCAGCCTTGGTGCAGGTGAAAACCTCTATGACCGCCGCCTGTCTGCCGCCGTTGCCGGACTGGAGCGGGATGCGGATTTCATCATCATTGATTGCCCCGGCTCTCATACCCGCCTGAGCCAAGTTGCCCATTCGCTGGCCGATACGCTCATCACGCCCCTCAATGACAGTTTCATTGATTTCGATCTGCTGGCGCGCGTTGATCCGGATACCAGCCGCGTCATCGGCCCGTCGATCTATTCTGAAATGGTCTGGAGTGCGCGCCAGTTGCGCGCGCGGGCAGGATTGAAGCCCATTGACTGGATCGTGCTGAGAAACCGGCTGGGCGCGCAACAGATGCACAATAAGCGCAAGGTGGGCGCAGCCCTTGAACAGCTTTCAAAACGCATTGGGTTTCGGGTTGCACCCGGATTTTCCGAGCGCGTAATCTTTCGCGAGCTTTTTCCCCGCGGGCTGACACTTCTGGATCTGCGGGACGTTGGCGTTGAAAAGCTCAACATCTCGAACGTCGCCGCCCGGCAAGAGGTACGCGAATTGATGCGCGAATTGGACCTGCCCGGCGTTCAGATCGATTTCTGAGCCGGATCAGGCTGCAGCGCGTGCCGCCCGGTGAAACAGCATTGGTGTGCCTTGCTGTTCCTTGCGGATCGGATTGACATCCATCGTGGCAAGACGATTGCCGAACGGATCTTGTGCATCAGCTTTTGGCTTGGCAAAGCGGCTTAGAATGGCGGCGGCAATTTTCATCTTGTATCTGCCTTTTCGTTTCACGTGCCCCTATGATTGAAAATGCACGTGATGCGTGTCGGAAACATGGCACGATACCGGTCATTCAAGGGACTTGTGGTGACGAAAATGCCGGGCTTCGCGCCCGATTAAGGCATCGTTTCTTCTGGAGATACGATCTTTGGAGCGACAGGGAAAGGCACCCCGTTCAACGCCCTCGTACTGGCAGCTGAGGTTTTAGGCTTCTTCACGCAGCGTTTTGCACAAAGGCGCAAACAGGTCGCCATTGGCCGCAATCACTGAGCCGCTATCAAGAATGTCGCGGCCTTCGCGCACAGCATCCGTAAAGCCGCCTGCCTCGCGCACCAGCAACAAACCCGCCGCCATATCCCAAGCTGAAAGCTCCCGCTCCCAGAAGCCGTCATACCGGCCCGCAGCCACATATGCCAGATCAAGGGACGCCGAGCCAAATCGCCGCACACCTGCCGTGGCAGGCATCAGCCGCGCCAAATCACGCATCGTCGCCGGCAATGTCTTTTTCGCGCCGAACGGCACGCCCGTCGCCAAAAGCGCTTCGCCCATAGAGCGGCGTCCAGACACCCGAATGCGGGTTTCGTTCATCCAAGCGCCCTGGCCTTTTTCGGACACGAACATCTCATCCTTGGCCGGATCAAACACCACGGCGGCCACGATATCGCCCTTATGCTCAAGCGCGATGGATACGGCCCAATGCGGCAAGCCATGCAAGAAATTGGTGGTGCCATCCAATGGATCGACGATCCAGCGCCGCGTCGGATCGGCACCATCTGTGGCACCGGATTCTTCGGCCAGCCAGCCATAGGTCGGGCGCCCGGCCATCAGCTCTTCACGGATGGACTTTTCGGCGGCCAGATCAGCACGGGTGACGAAATCGCCAGCGCCCTTGACCGAGACCTGAAGATTTTCAACCTCGCGAAAGTCTTTCACCAGGCCGCGACCGGCTTTGCGGGCCGCTTTGATCATCAGATTTAGATTTGCGCTGCCTTGCATCGACCCGGCTCCTGGCTGTCAAGTCCGTCGCTATAGCTGCGCCCCGTCCGGTTGTGAAGGGCAGGCAGGTCGAAAATCGGCACAGAATGTACAAGCCACACGCCCGCACTTGCCGTTTCGACCGCGGCCCGCTGAATGGGCCAGTCATTTGGTCCAAACCTCCTCGCTTCGGTGACAGAGTGGCAACAGTATTCGCCGCACCGCAGAATTTCCGCGATTTTTGTCCGTTTCCACCAGAAACCTAAGGCAATCGCTTGAATTTCGACTCATTTCAGGTCTATGCCCCGCCGCAAATGCCTTCGCTTTGGGGGCGCCGGTTCAATCAGAGGTCTTATTGTCAATGTCGATTACCAATCTCGCTCCTATCCCGGAGCTATATGTCTCTTATGATTCCGCGCAAAAACTAAAGCATGAAGCGGGCAATCTGGTCTCATGGGATTTGAGCCCGCGCCAGATATGCGATCTTGAGCTTTTGATGAATGGCGGCTTCTACCCGCTTAAAGGCTTTCTGACCGAAGCGGATTACAACGGCGTTGTCGAGAACATGCGCACGGCAGATGGCGCGCTATGGCCGATGCCCATCACATTGGATGTGAATGAGAAGTTCGCCGAAGGCGTTGAACCGGGTCAGGACATCGCGCTGCGTGACGCAGAAGGCGTGATCCTTGCGATCCTTTCCGTCACTGACAAATGGGAGCCGAACAAAGCGCGCGAGGCTGAAAAAGTCTACGGCGCCGACGATCTGGCGCATCCGGCGGTCAACTATCTGCATCACACGGCAGGCAAAATCTATCTCGGCGGCCCGATCACGGGTATCCAGCAGCCGGTACACTATGATTTCAAGGCCCGCCGCGACACACCCAATGAATTGCGCGCCTATTTCCGCAAACTTGGCTGGCGCAAGATTGTGGCCTTCCAAACGCGCAACCCGCTGCACCGCGCGCATCAGGAACTGACGTTCCGCGCCGCGAAAGAGGCGCAAGCCAACCTTCTGATCCATCCCGTTGTTGGCATGACCAAGCCGGGCGATGTCGATCACTTCACCCGCGTACGGTGCTACGAAGCGGTGCTGGACCAGTATCCGTCGTCGACCACAACCATGTCCCTGCTAAACCTCGCCATGCGCATGGCTGGCCCGCGTGAGGCTGTCTGGCATGGGCTGATCCGCAAAAACCATGGCTGCACCCATTTCATCGTTGGCCGCGACCACGCAGGCCCCGGCAAGAATTCGGCAGGCCAGGATTTCTACGGCCCCTATGACGCCCAGACGC
>JBARVN010000028.1:0-5035 GCA_049646285.1 Albidovulum sp.
GCAATATGCCGGTTGCGGCGGCCCCGGTTCCCATAAAGCTGCGGCGGCTTAGATCTAAAAACTTTGTCATTTTATCCTCCCAGAGAGGTATGAGTGCAGTTCATCGTCTTTTCCGCGTGCGGTGCACTCGTCTGCGCGCGCGCTATTGGTATTCAGCCAGAGGCTTCGCCCCCCCCGAGAAACAACTCAGTTGCGCCGGCGTAGATAAGGCGAAGAGCAAGAAGGGCGAGAATTGCGTTCAAGGCGAGTTTGAAGCGCCGCTCGTCAATCCGCGCCAGCATGAGCCGACCCGTCAGCGTGCCCAGTACGCCAAAGGCGATCATCAGCGCGATCAGTCCGGCCCAGGTCGAGAAGGCAAACCCAAGAAACCCAAAGGCCAGCGTCTTAAGGAAATGCTGCACCGTCATCAGCATCGCATGATTGGCAACATGGGCGTGACGCTCTAGCTGCTGCGCCTTGACATAGGTGGCAACGAATGGCCCGGTGCCGCCGAAAAACATGGTCAGAAAGCTGGAAAATACGCCCGTGACCAGCCCCGACCTGCGCAAGAATGCAGGGGGCTTTGCAAGTATTGACCATAAGATGAACAGACCGACCCCAACCTGAATCCATCCCGCCTGAAGTTGCACCACGAAGCTGCCGCCAAGGACAATCCCGATAACGGCGCCCAGCGTGAAACCGCCCAGCAGGTCCAGCCGCATGTATTTCGCCATGATCGCGCCGCGCCCGACATTGCTGCCCAGTTGCACCAGCCCGTGTACGGGGATGATTGCAGCCGCCGGAAGCAGGGTTGCCATCACCGCCAGCATCACCGCGCCGCCACCGATCCCGAAGGCGACGGTGATGAAAGAGCCCGCGAAACTGAACGCCAGAAGCGTTCCCGCGACCGGCCAGCCAAGCCCTGCATGCAATGCGTCCATCATGGCGTTACGTGTCCAACACTGAGGGATGAAAAAGCGCTTCGGGTTCCACGCGGCGCGCGGCCAGATGCTGGCCCAGTGAATAGCGGCAGATGGTGTCGATCTCGGTGCGGTTGGCACCAAAACCATAGCTCCAATAGTCAGGGCCCAGGGCTGCAATCGTACGCTCCATTGAGGCCCCGAGCCAAGGCAAGGACAGGCGGTTGGCATTGCCGAGCCAGACGGAGCGCAACCTGTCCATCGCGAGGTCGCGCGCAGTGACGAAGCTGTTGTAAAGGTCGCGGACAAGGGCGGGATGGGCATCGGCCAAGGATTTACGGACGCCAATCAGGTGCATGATCGGAAAGAATCCGGTCTTTTGGTGATAGGCCTGCTCGGCCGTCTCGAAATCGGGGATGAGCCGGACCAGATCAGGATGACCGTCCAAAAACGCCTGTGGCGGTTTGGGGGCCAGCAGCCCGTCAATCTCTCCGCGCAGCAGCATGTCTTGCAAGCTGTCGCCTTCAATGATCGGCTCGACCCGCATGCCATCGGGCAAGCGCAGTTCCAGCCGTTCGCGGCGCACGCCACCGTCCAACGCGCCGGTGCGCCAGTGGACCCGGTCGCAATCCACCCCATATTCATCTGCCAATATCCCGCGCATCCAAAGGGCTGCGGTCATCTGGTATTCGGGCACGCCGATCTTGCGCCCGGCGAAATCCGCCGGGCTTTCAATTCCCGACCCTGCGCGCGCAAAGAACCCGTTGTGCCGAAAGGCGCGGCTGACAAAAGCCGGGATCGCCGTGTAGTCCGATCCGCCGCGCGACAATTGCACAATATAGCTGGAGACCGACATTTCGGTGATGTCGAACCGCGCCTCTTGAACCGCCAAAGGGAACAGCTTGGACGTCGGGTGGATCTCGCAAGCCAGCTGGACGCCGGGAACATCGACGCGGCCATCATGAAGCGCCATAACGCGATCATGATCCCAAGTTCCCAGCGTCAATTTCAGCATCCCGTCCTCCCCAGCGAAAGCCAGCCCGCCTTACGTGACTTTGACTTCCAGACGTCCAAGCCCCTCGATGGTCATAACCATGACATCGCCTTTTTCCACCGCGGCCACACCCGAAGGGGTTCCCGACATGATGATGTCGCCTGCGGCAAGCTCAAAATACTCGGACAGATACGAGATCATCTCGGGCACTTTCCAGATCATCTGATTGAGGTCGGCCTCTTGCCGCAAAGCCCCGTTCACCGTCAGCTCAAGGCGGCCATGATCAAGGTGCCCCACTTCGGAGACCGGGTGCAGCGGGCCGCAGGGGGCGGATCTTTCGAAGGCTTTGCCGATTTCCCAAGGTCGCCCCATTTTCTTTTGCATGCCCTGAAGATCGCGGCGCGTCATATCCAGCGACAATGCGTAGCCAAAGACGTGGTTGAGCGCGTCGCCCAAAGCGATGTCAGTGCCGCCGGACTTCAGGGCCACGATCATTTCGGCTTCGTGATGCACGTCGCTGGACTTTGGCGGATAGGGGAATGCGCCCGACACATCGAGGTTGTTTGGGTTCTTCTGGAAGAAAAACGGATCCTCACGATCTGGATCGTGACCCATTTCAATAGCGTGAGCGGCGTAGTTGCGCCCGATGCAATAGACGCGGCGCACCGGAAATCTTGCCTCTGTTCCAACCACTGGCAGGGCGACAACAGGCGGTGTTTCGATCACGTATTCGGTCATGTGAGGCTCCAAATTGCACGGTATTTGGTCTGAGGTTAGGTGAGTTCCGGCCATAGATCAATCGCAACCAATGTGTTTTGGCGCGTAAAATCAGTTGAAAGGGGCGATTGATCAGTTATAAAGGAACCAATATGGATAATTTGGTCAACCAATCAGTCGAATCTGGAGCGTCCGCGCCGTCATCCGGGCGATCGGAGCACCGCAGCGGCGTGTCGGTTTTGCGCGCGTTCATTGAAGGCGGGAAATACGCGTCGGGCGACCGGCTGCCGTCAGAGCGCGACCTGATTGTCGCATTGGGCATGAGCCGCAGCACGCTGCGCAAGGCGCTGGATGCGCTGGAGCATGAGGGCGCAATCTGGCGCCATGTGGGCAAGGGGACTTTCGTGTCGGGGCAGGGCGGCCCGGCAAGCGCCCGCGCCATTGACGAGCTGAGCCAGCAGATGACGCCGGTCCGGATGATTCAGGCGCGCCTTTGCGTTGAACCGGCTTTGGCCAGAGAGGCGGCGATTCACGCCTCAAGCAGCGCCATCGCGCGTATGAAGAACGCGATTGCGGCATCGCGCGCAGCGACGACATGGTCGGAATATGAAACACAAGATGACCTGTTTCACCGCGAGGTGGCGAAGGCGTCGGATAATATCCTGCTTTTGACATTGTTTGACCAGTTCAACGCGGTGCGCCGTGCGGTGTCGGGGGGTGCCGTGGTGCGCGCAACCGCCCGCCCGACGGCCGATCATAGAAGTTTCGCCGAACATGACCTGATTGCTTCGGCCATTGAGGGGCGCGATCCGCATGCCGCGCATGATGCGATGCGAAGACATATCGGGTCGGTTTCGGCCCGCCTGTTCGGAGAGGTTTAACGGCAGAGCAAAAAGGATCGACACACAAGGCGCAAAGCCGACGCTTGATCTTAAGACAGAAAGAAATGTTCTCAGGGAGGAGACAGATGAAACTCTTATTTGGCAAGCTGGCTGCACTTGTAACAGCCGTACCACTGGCCCTTGGCTTGATGGTCACAACCGCGCAAGCGGACCCCATCCGCATCGCGCTGGCGGAAACCCCATCGGACGAGCTGGCGGCATTTTTCGTCGCATTGGACCGCGCGAAAGCAAATGGGCTTGATTACGAATGGACGGCATTTTCGGATGAGGAACTGGCCATTCAGGCGGTTCTGAGCGGTCAGATGGATATTGGTTTTGGCACGCCCTATGCGGCGATGCAGCGTTCCAAAGCCCCGCTGCGGATTGTGTTCCAGCTCTCAAAGCTCAAGTTTTTTCCGGTCACGACCAAGAAATACGACAGTCTTGAAGATCTGAACGGCGAACCGATCTTGCTGCATTCGCGTGGCGGTGGCACGGATTCGATTGCGAATGTGATCGAGGAACGTGTGGGCATCACATTCGGCGAACGGTCCTATGTGCCCGGATCCTCGAACCGGGTGGCGGCGCTTCTTGGTGGGCGCGCGGATGCGACGATCATTGATTTGTCCAACAAGAACAAGCTGATGCGCAGCGAAGCTGGGGGCGATTTCAACGTGTTGGAGATGTTTGACGTCGATGCAAGTGACGAGGCCCTGTTTGGCAATCTGACGTGGATTCAGGAAAATCAGGATCAGGTCGATATCTTCGTCAAGGCCCTGGTGGGGGTCTGGCAAGATATGCTTGACGATCCGACCATCATCCGCCGCGAGACCAATCCCGACGGACCCATCGGCCAGTTGCCGCAAGAGATCCTGGACGAACTTGATGGCTTCTACACCGATGCTGTTGCGGGTGGTCTTTATGATCCGAACGGTGGCGGTCGCAAGGCGGCCATGGCTGATATGGAATGGTATTCTGCCGCCGGACAGCTTGAAGGGGATGCGAGCACGCTGAACATCGAGGATTTCTGGTACCTTGCACCGTTGGATGCGGCTGCGAAGTGATCTGATGCCACAGGGCTGCTGCGCCCGGATCCGGGCGCGGCGGCGCATTCTTGCCGCGACAAAACGGGGTTTCCCAGATGCTGAACCGAGCGCTTCTGCTAAAGCTCCTTTCCGCCGTGTTCTTGTTCGGAGCCTGGGAGGTTGCGGGCCGTATCCCGGTGAGTTTCGCCTTTCCGACCTTTTTGGAATCCATGGGCGCCCTTGTCCGGATGACGCGGGATGGCAGCATTTTTGAGGCTTACGGCGAAACCTTGCAGCCATTGGTCGTGGGTATTGCCATATCGGCGGTGCTGGGCATCGCCATTGGTCTTTGGGTCGGGTTGAACAATTTCTTTGATTGGCTGTTTTCGCCGATCTTCATCGTGATGCAGGCCGCACCATTGGCCGCGCTTATTCCGCTGCTGGTGCTGGCCTACGGCATTGGTCTTACGTCCAAGGTCATGGTGGTGTGCATCATGGCGATGCCGGTGATTGTGCTGA
>JBARVN010000029.1:0-2510 GCA_049646285.1 Albidovulum sp.
CGAGACGCCCGATGCCCGGCTGGAGGCGCGACCGCTGGCGCCCCTGGCCTTTTCGGGCGATCTGCCGGTGACCAGCCGCATGATCGACGGCCCGATCCGCGATTTCAACGTGATCTATGATGGCCGCCGGTTAACAGCCGTCGTCACTGTGCTTTGCGAAAACGCAGTGACCGAACTGGCGCAGGGCGAGGGGCGGCATTACGCCTGCCTTGCCCTCACCCCCGGCCTTTCGCTTGACGGCGCCGCCTTGCCGCAAGGCGCGGTGGCCATGGCCTCCACGGGCCATCTGCAGGCCGGGCCCGGCGCCTGCGGGCTTGTTGCAGCTTTCGCGCCACGCTGAGCCGCCGGGGCCGGTCCAAGGCCAAAGCGAAACCCTTTAAACCCAAACCGAGCGGCACTTGCCGGTGGGATGGCGCTGCAACATTTAGTCGGGCTTAATTCGGGGCGATTTATGCCATAGCGTTTCGACTTTAACCCACAACCACCTAATGCGCCTGAAATAAAAGATTTCAACACGTTAGGTGATACTGGATGCTTCCTGATAAAGTCGAAACGCTTTAGTCCAGCTCCATCACGGACGAAAGTTTGCACAAGGCCTCAAAAGCGCCCAGCCCGCCGGGACGGACAGGCGCTCGCCCGGCATGCCGAACGTCGCGCATCTTTGACTCGATTGGGCTGGTTTTCCGAACCCTATCAACGGGCCGCATCACGCAATATTGGCCCAAACGCCAAGCATTTCTGCCCCAAACCAGACCTTCAACGCGGCCTGCGCCAAGTTCGGTTTTGCGGAGATACTGTTGAAAAAGTCGGCATTTGATGTGCGCACGCTGGTTTTAAGAACAAGCCGCGCGCTGCACCTACTTACGCCGGGGCTGGAACTGGTACCAACGTGGCCAGTTTGCGGAGGTTTTGAGCCGTTGCAGCGAGTTGGAACTGTTCGGTGGCACCTTTTGGTCCGCGGAGCCGCATCATCCGCAAGCCGATGTATCGCTTCAAGTGAGCAAACAGCATTTCAACTTTTCGTCGCTGGATGAACGAGGTCATGTAGGCGTCGGTTTTGCGGATGTCGCGGGCGACGTCTCGGGCGGCTTCGTGCACTGACCGCATGAGGCGTCTCCCGTGGTCTTTCGGGCAACATTGCGGCTTCAAAGGGCATGCGTCGCAGTCTTGCTTGGAGGCGCGGTATCTTATGAACCCATCTTTGCCGCCATTTGCTTTTCGTGGCTTTGAGAAGTTCCGCCGATATGTTTGCAGGGCTTTACCGTTCGGGCAGGTATAGCTGTCGGTCGTCGGGTCGTAGACAAAGTCATCTCGTGAGAATGTGCCGTCGGTGCGTTTGGATTTGTCCCAGACCGGGATGTGTGGCGCGATCTTGCGGTCCTCGACCAGCCAGCCGAGCATCTCGGCAGAGCCGTAGCCTGTGTCGCCGACAAGCTTGTCGGGTTTGATCCCGAAGCGCTCCTGCACCCGGTCAATCATGTCCCTTGCTGCACGCGCCTCGGCGGGTCTGATCGGGGCCGTCGGTTCAACATCCACAATGACAGCATTATCCAGATCAACCAGATAGTTGGTGGAATAGGCAAAATAGGCCGCACCGCCGTCAGCACCGGTCCAACGTGCTGCGGGATCAACAGGTGAGATAAATTTAGGAACGGCATCAGTTGATGCGCCGAAGGCTGCGTCGTCGAGTGTCTCAAGATACTCATCCACCGCGCGGGATGTCAGATCTGGCGGCAAACCTTCCTTGCTATCAACGCCACGTGTCTGATTGGCATTTGCTGGGATCAGGCTGGCATCTACACCAAAGCTGTGACCGCCAACCAGCCCCTCATCCATGCAACGCTGCAAGACAGTCTCAAACAGGTGCCGGAACAGGCCGCTTTCGCGGAAACGCCCGTGACGGTTCTTGGAAAAGGTCGAATGGTCTGGCACCGGATCAGCCAGATCGAGCCTGCAAAACCACCGATACGCCAGATTGACATGCACCTCTTCACAAAGCCGCCGCTCGGACCGGATGCCCTGGCAATAGCCAAGCAAAAGCATCCGGATCATCAGTTCAGGATCGATCGATGGACGGCCATGTGAACTATAAAACGGCGCAAGCAGCGGCCGCACTTCAGTCAGGTCAAGGAAGCGATCAATCCCGCGCATGGGATGATCCTGCGGCACAAACTCTTCAATTGAAAACTCGTAAAACAGCGCGCCTTGAGCCACCTGCCTCGGTCCCATCATCATCAAGCCCTCCACTCTCAAATCGAGTGAATCAGGGCTTCGGCAACCAATCAACTGACTTTTTCAACAGTATCTCCGCAGTATGTCAGTTCATGTGCGGTGCAGCAAAAGGCGGTTCATCCTAGACCAGCCGTTCGTGGATCACGCGGCGAAAGTTCCTGAAGAGCCCGTAAATTCCAGTAATATAATCGTAGCACGCTGGCATCGGGTGACGTGCCATCGACAGCAAAACGGGGGAAACCGGAACGACCGAATGGTTCACTCAACTGCTGCGATTT
>JBARVN010000030.1:0-63208 GCA_049646285.1 Albidovulum sp.
TGACCAAGTGTCGTTCGTCGTAGGCTTTAGCTGGCTGCCGCCGCCATAGCCGTCAGAAAACGGCGCACTTCGTCCAGACTGTTATAGTGGCAGATGGACACGCGAATACAGTCGGGCAGACCCAGCGGGTGTAAGATATTGCCGCAATAGTGGTCGTCGTTGCGGATATGCACGCGGATACCTTCTGCGCGCAAAAAGCTGACCAGATCGGACGAGCTCCAATTGTCCAGCACCAAGGATACGACACCTTCGCGGGTCTCGTTTCCGGCACCGCCAATCAACTGGACGCCAGGCGTGTCGGCCAATCCGCGCAGATTGCCGGTGCCGTTCAGCATTGCATCCATCAAGGCCGCTTCATGCGCATGAATAGCCTGTCCCGCCACCTCAACCCGCGCCCGCCTGTCAGTGCTGTCGGTGAACTGCTGGCCCAGCCAGTCGAAGTAATCAACGACGTCTGAGAATGTCGCGTATGCGCCGGCATCGCGGGTGCCCAGTTCCCAATTCGTGGCGGCCCCGCCGATCACCTGCTCTTTGGTGCAGGCGGTCAGCCGGTCGGATGCCCAGCCTACACCGTAGCCGTGCCGCGAAAATACTTTGTAAGGTGAAACCGCATAGCCATCCGCCCCGTAGGCCGCGCAGTCGATATCGCCGTGGCTGGCATGTTGAATGCCGTCAACGATGATCAGGCAGTGCGGCGACTGATCCCGGATTGCGGATACAATCGTTGCGACATCAACAGACATGCCTGTGACGGGTGACGTTTGGACGATACTCGCGACCCGGACATCGGGTCCGATATGGGGCCGGTAGGCATCCACAGTAAGGTGGCCCGTCGCATTGTCATGCAGGGCCAGCAGATGCGGTCGCCCGGTAACATCGGCCCAACGCGCCATGGCGCTGCGCGACGCGGGGTGTTCGAGGGTCGACCCCAGCATCACCCCCCCCGGCGCGGCCCCGAGGGCAGCGGTGCGGATAAGCCGAAAAAGAACCTCGGTCCCGCTTTCGCCGGTAAAGATCTGCCCGCCGGGCGCGTTGAGGAACAGGCGCATGTCAGCACGCCCTTTGTCAATTGCACGCATCAAGGCGGCCGATGCCGGGTTGTCGCGGCCCTGATTGTCCGGATACCCCGCATAGGCGGCAGATGTTTTGATTACGGACTTCAGGCGAAGGGCGCCACCGGCATTTTCAAAAAATATGCGCGGGCCTTCGAATGGGCATGCCTCAACGTGGGCAAAGCGGTCACGGATCTGGTCGAGCAAACCGGGCTTGTCAGTGATGGGTGTCATCAGGATCCTTGCGGCGTTTGAGCAGCGTCATTTTCGTGCTTTACCCGAAAAACGGCAAGGTAGAGCGCGGGCACAAAGACCAAAGTGATGACCGTACCCGCGATAATACCACCCATCATTGCATAAGCCATCGGCCCCCAAAAGATCTGGCGTGATATTGGGATCAGCGCCAGACTTGCGGCGGCTGCGGTCAACAAAATCGGGCGGGCGCGGGCGTCTGATGCCTCAAAAACCGCATCCCATGCGGACCGACCTTTGTCACGCAATACTTCTATCTCGGCCACTAGGATTATCGAATTTCGGATCAGAATGCCGACCAGCGCCAGCACACCCAGAATGGCCACAAAACCGAGGGGAGCGCCCGAGGGGACAAGGGCCGCCACAACGCCGATCAACCCAAGTGGGGCAACACAGAGCACCACAAACGCCAACCTGAAGCCCTGCATCTGGATCATGATCAGCGTTATCATGATCAGCACCATCAAAGGCACAACCGCTGCGATCGGGTCTTGGCTTTCGCCGCTCGCCTCGACTGAACCGCCAATTTCGGCGTGATAGCCAAGCGGCAATGTCGCGTTAAAGGCAGCAACCTGATCGGCAAGGGCGGCGACGATCGTAGCTGGTTGATCCTTCGTGTTGATCGCGGCCTTAATAGAGATTGTGGGCATACGATTGCGCTGATGGATTACGGGTTGTTCGGTTTCATATGAAAATGTCGCCACAGATCGGAGTGGGATAGTCACACCGTCCGCGGATGACAGTTGCAGCCCGGGTAGTTCTTCAACCGAGCGGCGGGACGCATCATCCCCTCTTGTCACGATATCGATCAGATGATCCTTGTCGCGCAACTGAGTGACGTTGGTGCCATCATAAATCGCGTTGAGGGCTGTTGAAATGTCGCGGGGCGTTATGCCAAGCTGTCTGGCCTTGTCTTGCAAAATCTCAACGCGCACAACGCGTATCGGTTCATTCCAATCCATAACAATATCGCGCAGCCGGGTATCACTGGCAATCAGCGCCGTCAGATCACGCGCATGATCACGAAGCGTCGAAATTTCGGGGCCCGAGATGCGATATTGAACCGGGCGACCCACGGGCGGCCCGATTTCCAGAAGCTTCACAAAGATATCGACACCCGGAAATTCGGTGGCCGCAATCTGGCGCAGGTCTGTGCGCAGTGCATCGCGGTCTTCGACCGACGGGGTCTGGATGACGATCTGGCCAGTATTTGGGCCCGGTGTTGGTACATCGAATGCGAGCAAAAAGCGCGGCGCACCGCGCCCGACGAATGAAGACCAGAACACAACATGCTCATTGCCTTCAAGACGCGCTTCCATCCGGTCCATCTGTGCAGCCGTTTCGGCGATAGAGGCGTTGTGCGGCAATGCAAAATCCAGAACCAGTTCGGGACGGTCAGAGTTGGGAAAGAACTGCTGTTCAACAAAGCGCATGCCATAAATCGAAAGGCCGAAGACGGCTACCGTAAGCGCGATAGTGGCCCATCGGAACCTCATGGCGAGGCGCAACACCTTGTGAAAACCGCGCCGAAACCGGCCAGGTTCGCTGCTGTGGTTCGCCATTTTGGCAGGCAAGAATGTGACGCCAAGCAGCGGCGCAAAAAGCACTGCCACTATCCACGAAACCAGCAATGAGACTGCGATGACCACAAAGAGCGAAAACGTAAATTCACCCGCTGCGGACGTATTAAGTCCGATTGGGATAAAGCCTGCGACCGTCACGAGCGTGCCTGACAGCATGGGAAAGGCGATGGATGTCCACGCGTATGAGGCCGAGGCACTCAGACTGTCGCCCTTTTCAAGGCGGGAAATCATTGTCTCGATCGCGATCATCGCATCATCGACCAAAAGCCCAAGCGCAATGATGAGCGCCCCAAGAGAGATCCTTTGCAGCGTAAAGCCGCTATAGTGCATCGCCACAAAAGTGATCGCGAGCACAAGTGGTATGGTCAGCGTCACCACCAGCCCGGCGCGCAGGCCCAGCGAAATAAAGCTGACGGCCAGAACGATGAGCACGGCTTCAAGCAGCGCTTGCAAGAAATGTCCCACGGCTTCATCTACCACGTGCGGCTGATTGGCGGTTTGATGGATCTCCACACCGATGGGAAGCTCGGATTGGGCTTTGGCGATCACGGCGCTAAGCTCGACGCCAAATTCAATTATGTTGGCGCCTTTTTTCATCCCCACGGCCAAACCAATGGCTTGCTGGCCGTTGTAGCGGAAAAGCTCGGATGGCGGGTCTTGGTAGGCACGATGGATTTTTGCCACATCGGTCAGGCGAAAGAACCTGTCGCCGACGCGCAGATTGATGTCTTCCAAACTCTCAGTGCCGGAAAATTGCCCGCCAATGCGCACAAGCACCTGCTCGGGGCCTGCATCAATTACACCGGACGGCAAGATTGCGTTTTGAACGGCAAGCGTGGCCTGAACCGCTTGCTGATTTAGCCCGAGCGCTGCCAGTCTCTCGGTTGAGAATTCCAGATAAATCGCCTCATCTTGCGTTCCGAATATCTCGACCTTGCCAGCGTCGGGCAGTGCCTGGACTGCACGGCGGACGGTTTCGGCATAGTCGCGCACTTCGCGTGGGGTGAAGCCGTCTGAGGTGAAGGCATAGAGATTGCCAAACACATCGCCAAAGCTGTCATTGAAGCGAAAGCCTGCGAATTCGGCGGGAAATTCGGGCCGGATATCAGCCATCATATTGCGCACTCGTTGCCAAATGCGCGGCAGTTCGGCGGGTTTGGTGGTGGGCAGCAGTTCAACGTAGACGATGGTTTGACCTGGAGCCGTGACGGAACGCGTGAATTTCAACTCATCCAGATCTTCTAATTTTTTCTCGATCCTGTCGGTCACTTGAGAAATGGTTTCAGCCACATCTGCGCCCGGCAAGGCTGCGGTAATGATCATAGTCTTGATCGCGAAGTCGGGGTCTTCCTCGCGCCCTATGGCGATATAGGAAAATATCCCCGCCAACAGAGAAATGATCATCAGGAACCAGACAAACGACCGATGGTTCAGCGCCCAGTCGGAGAGGTTAAAGCGCGTCATGGTGCCACACGCGGGCCAACGACTTGCCCGTCCTGAAGAGAATTGATACCTTTGACGACCACTTCGGCGCCAGCAGCCAGACCCGCACGCACAACAACATACCCGGTGACGGTTGGGCCGATTGTGACGGGTTGACGCTGCACAGTGTTGTCGGTGCGCTTGACCACCCAAACCTTGGGCGTGGCGCTATCTGCCTCAAGAATAGCGGCAGCGGGCAAGATGATTTCGGCATCCGTTCCAGCCTGCGGCTTAGCCCATACCAGCGCACCCAGCCTGAATGCATCTGGTGGGCTATCGAGGGTCAGATGCAGGCGCCTTGTGCGCGTGTTACGCTCCGCAATTGGATCAACACGCGACAGTGTAGCCATGGCAGTGACTGCATTGTTTGCCGCCAGTTGCACCGAAAATTTTGAGTTGGCCGGAAGGGTTGCAACATCGGTTTCGGACAGATCGATTATCACTTCGCGTGCGCCAGTTGCCGCCAAACGCAATACGGGCTGACCGGCAGAAAGAGTCGTGCCGGGTTCGGCGAAAACATCGGTCACAACTCCGTCTTGTGGGGCGGTCAGCACCGCCAGACCCCGCATGTCTTTTGCGCTGGCAAGGCTTGCCTTCGCTTGCTCTAGCCTGGCAGCAGCGGCCACCAGCGCCCGCTGAGCATCCTCCAGCCGCGTCTCACTTCCGGCACCACTTTGGACCAGCGCCCGGGCACGGTCGCGCGCGTCAGTTGCGGATCGGAGCTGCGCCTGAGCAACGGACACTCCCGCCTCGGCTGCTCGCTGGTCCGCATCAAGCGTTTCTGGATCAAGCCGGGCCAGTACGTCCCCGGCGCGAACCACATCCCCGGCGGAAACCGTCCGTTCGGTCATGGTTCCGATCAGCGGAAAGCCAAGATCAGCCTCGATCCGGGCGGCGACTGTGCCTGTATATGTGACCGAAAGCCCAACTTTGGGGTTAACAATCACACTGACCACAGGTCGTGCAGCTGTCGCGGTCAGAGTGGACGTTTCTTCGGCATGTAGGGCGGGGGCTAAAACCATGAGAACCGGAAGTATGAGATGCTTCATTGAGAGATCTCTCTTGCCGGCTGAACGACGCGTCCGGGATAGAGCAATTGCGCCCCACGCCCGACGATAAGTGCGCCATCTGCAATACCATCCGAGATAAGAATGCGCCCGGTTTCAAAGCGATCGATTGTGATTGGCGTCAGGGTGACGGCCATAGTCTCGGGGTTGACCTGCCAGACTGCGGGTCCCGTTGCATTCGCGCTCATCGCCGAGAAGGGCAAGACGATCAGATCTTTTCCCTCGACCGTTACGCTGCCGCGAACTGCTTCGCCAAAGGTTAAATCGTCAGGCGGGTTATCGATCGCAACCGTTACCTCCACGGTGCCGGTCTTGGCATCCACGACGGGCGAGTTTAAGGTAACGTGACCCATAAATATTTTAGTTGGACTGCCGATCAGGTGCAATTCGACGTCCGATGGTGGATCAGCCAACGAAAACAAAACCTCCGGAACCTCGAATACCGCATCCATCCCCGGCCCGAGCGCAAGCGCCATGACAGGTTGCGCGGCGCCGACAACTTGCCCCGCCTCGACGTGGCGAGCGGTCACGGTGGCATTGCTGGGGGCACTTAACACAGTGTCGGCCAGTGCCTTTTGGGCGCGGTCCAGATCGGCTTGGGCTTGAGTCAATCCGCCTTCCGCAATGCGCAATGCATCTTCTGCACTGTCGCGCCCGATCCGGGTGGTCGCCCCACGAGATAATAGCGTTTCTTGCCGGGCAAGATCTTCGGCAGCTTGTTGATAGTCCGCAAGAGCAGTCGAATGGCCTGCTTCAGCCGCACGAAGTGCCTGTTCTTGTTGGATTGCTTGCATTCGCGCCAAAGCAGCACCTTTCGTCACCTTCGCGCCAGCTTCCACCAGAACTTCGGCAATGCGCCCGCCAGTAGGGAAAGCGGCTGACAGCGTGTCGCGGGCGCGCACTTCGCCAGTCAGGGAATAACGTCGGGAGTCACTTTGGGATTTAGCCACAACAATTTCGACTGACAAATAGGATTCAGCGGACGCGGGGGCAGGCAACGCGCTCAATATCGCCCAAAGAAATGTCAGAGTGGTACTAAAAGGACGGACCATACAAATACTCGCTTGGTGCGTGTGTCGAGCCAGAAGTACAACACTAACGGATCTCTGCTCAAGGTCGAGTGCTGAACGACCGGAGGGGCCTCTAAATGACGTCGCGGAAACGCAGGTGCTTGGACTGGCGGTAGAGCTAACGTGCAGAATGCCGGTTGACGGGAGGTGTTTTGACGCGTTCTGTTACGGTAAATGCAGGGGAATCTCTGTTAGGCAATATGGGAGTGGATCAAATGACAATTGTGAAATACGCAGCACCCGTGCTGTGCGGTCTGGTCATGACAACCGGCACTGCGTTTGCTCAAGAACAATGTGCTGCAGGCAAGACCCTGAAAGAGGGTGTTTTGACGATTGCCACGGGAAATCCGGCCTATTTCCCGTGGGTGATCGACGACAACCCCGCCGGTGGTGAAGGGTTTGAGGCGGCGGTTGCCTATGAAGTTGCGGCGCGCATGGGTTTTGATGCGGACATGGTCGAATGGACATCGTCAAGCTTCGATCAGGCAATCCAGCCTGGCCCAAAAGACTTTGATTTCAACCTGCAGCAGTTTTCGATCACCGAAGAGCGCGATCAGATGGTTGATTTCTCGTCTCCTTATTACACGGCCGCCCAAGCGGTACTGGTACGCCAACCAACGGTAGATGCAGGGGCCACGCCGACCTCTGCTGCGCTTAAGGCTTTGAAGTGGGGTGCTGCGGCAGGAACAACCGCTCCGGCCATGGTTGAAAGCCTGGTGGGCCCTGCCGAGTCGCCGCTTTTGTACGAAGATACCGCCGATGCTGCCGAAGCACTGAAAGCGGGCCAGATTGATGCGACATTGATGGATCTGCCGACTGCCTTGTTCACTGCCGCCGTTCTTATGGACGACGGTGTGGTATTGGGCCAGTTCAGTTCAGGCGGCGAGACGCCGGATCAGTTCGGATTGCTTTTTGAAGATGGCAGCCCTTTGCGAGATTGTGCAAATGAGGCTTTGGCGGCGATGGCTGCAGACGGCAAGCTGGCCGCGATCGAAGCGGAATGGCTGCAACAAGCTACTGGCGTGCCGGTCATCGAATAGGCGGTCTGATCGTGCCAAAGAATGTGACCGCAGCGGCCGGAGGTACTCTGGCCGCGCGGCAACCCACACGGCGTGAGCTGCGCGAAAAGCGGCTGCGCCGCCGAAGCGCGCTGATTGCCACAGCCAGTACTGTCGCTGTGCTGTTGCTGATCATCGTTCTGGTGCCGATGGCCCCGGGTTGGGAACGGGTGCAAAAGTCCTTTTTCAACTGGCCAATCTTTGCAAAAACGTTTCCAGGGCTGCTGAATGCCTTTCTTCTGGACGTTGCAATTTTTGCATGGTGCGCACCGATTATTGCCGTGATGGGTTTGGTCATTGCGCTTTGCCGCGACGCCCGATCACCCGCTCTCTATCCGCTGCGTCTGTTCGGCATTGTCTATAACGATGTTTTTCGCGGCATACCTGTTATTTTGGTGATCTATCTGATTGGGTTCGGCGTGCCCGGACTGGGGCTGCCGCGTCCGTGGAACAGCCCGTATATTTGGGGCACGGTGGCGGTGGTTCTGACCTATTCGGCCTATGTGGCCGAAGTTTACCGCACCGGTATAGAATCCATTCATGCCTCACAAAGGGCTGCCGCAACTTCGCTTGGCCTCTCGCACCGCGATGTGATGCGCTATGTGATTTTGCCACAGGCGATCCGGCGGGTGATTCCGGCGAATATGAATATGCTGATCGCCTTGCAAAAAGATGTGGCGCTTCTGTCATTTATCGGCCCGGTTGAGGTTTTGCGCCAGGCGGGCGTCTACAAATCTTCAATGGCCAATTTCACGCCTTATCTGGGTGCCGCGTTGATCTTTTTGTCAGTTACAGTGCCCGCAACCCGGGTGGTTGACCGGCTTATCGCCCGTCAGAACCGCGAGCGGAGCTGACATCAATGAGCACGAAACTACGATTGGAGGGTGTAACCAAACGCTTTGGTGCCAACGAAGTTCTGCGCGGCATTGATCTGAGTGTAGATGAGGGGCAGATGGTGTGCCTGATTGGTGCTTCGGGTTCTGGAAAGTCGACGCTTCTGCGCTGTCTCAACCTGTTGGAAACGGTGGATGACGGCCAGATAATGTTGGACGACGTCGACATTACAGATCTGGATCTTGATCCGCAGCCTATCCGTCAGCGTATTGGAATTGTCTTTCAGAGCTTCAACTTATTCCCGCATATGACAGCTTTGGAGAACGTCCTGCTTGCGCCGCGCCGCATCCACCGTAAAAGCCGGGCAGAACTGGTCCCAGCCGTGGAAGCTTTGTTTGAACGTTTTGGTCTGGCGGACAGAATGGGGCATTATCCCGACCAGTTATCTGGGGGCCAGCAACAGCGCGTGGCAATCATTCGGGCCTTGGCCATGCATCCCGAAGTGATGCTCTTTGACGAAGTCACATCAGCGCTTGACCCTGAATTGGTGGCCGAGGTTCTGGATGTTCTTCGCGCCTTAAAGGCCGAGGGCATGACCATGGTTCTGGCGACCCACGAAATGGGATTTGCCCGCGAAGCTGCCGACAAAGTCTGTTTTCTCGACAAAGGGATCATCGTAGAAGAAGGCCCCCCAGCCGCGATGTTTTCCAATCCGAAAGAACCGCGAACACGGGAATTTCTACACAGGGTTCTGTAAACCCGCTGCCCTTGTGTCGGATCGTCGGGATGTGCACGGGATCTTCATCTATGTGCCGACTCTAGAGTATCATGTTTTCCTATCAAGATGGCGGCCTTACTCCCGAAGCTTTCTAGCCTGCCAATTTTGATGGGCTGACAAATTGCAGATGTTTGATCGAGCATCTTCCGTGTCGGCCGCATGCAAACGTCGGCGGCGCCCCCCAAATGTGGAAATTGGGATTGGTATTCGCGATGATGGAATGGGTTCATTGAGTCTACAGTCGACAATGCCTGAGCCCCAATATCTCGGACTTCTCTCGGCCATCATCTGGATTTTCGGACAAATATTATTCTAAACTGCTGTTATTAAGTGATTAATAGCTACTAAATCTTTAGTTTGACAGTGTCGCGAATTTCCGCTTAGGTGGATCGTAGTCGGTAATATCCGGCTTGATACAATCTCTAGGGAGGAGACAGGATGCGTAAGTATCTTCTCTCCGCGACTGCGGTAATTGCCGTCGTTGCGGGGACCGGGACTGCTTTTGCCGATGCAGCAGCAGCTCAGAAATGGATCGACCAGGAATTCCAGCCATCCACGCTCAACAAGGATGAGCAAATGGGCGAAATGCAGTGGTTCATCGACGCCGCCGCGCCCTACGCCGGGATGGAAATCAACGTGCTGTCAGAAGGTATTCCGACGCACGGTTATGAAAGCGAAGTTCTGACAAAGGCCTTCGAGGAAATTACCGGTATCAAGGTGAACCACCAGATCCTCGGCGAGGGCGAAGTGGTGCAGGCCGTTCAGACGCAAATGCAGACCCAGCGGAACCTGTATGACGGCTACGTCAACGACAGTGACCTGATCGGCACCCACTCGCGACTGCAACTGGCCTACAACCTGACCGACCAGATGGCAGGTGACTGGGCGGCGACGACATCGCCGACGCTGGACCTGCCGGACTTCATGGGCATCCAGTTCACCACGGGCCCCGATGGCAAACTCTACCAACTGCCCGACCAGCAATTTGCGAACCTCTACTGGTTCCGCAAGGACTGGTTTGACGATCAGGCCAACAAGGACGCGTTCCAGGCCAAATACGGCTACGAGTTGGGCGTTCCGGTCAACTGGTCTGCGTATGAGGATATCGCGGAGTTCTTCTCCAACGACGTCAAGGAAATCGATGGTGTGCGCATCTATGGCCACATGGACTACGGCAAACGCGCGCCTGACCTTGGCTGGCGGATGACCGATGCGTGGCTCTCCATGGCCGGTGCCGGATCTAAGGGCGAGCCGAATGGCGTACCGATCGACGAATGGGGCATCCGCATGGAAGCGGGCACCTGTAACCCCGTTGGCGCAAGCGTGTCGCGCGGTGGCGAAGCAAACGGCCCGGCATCCGTCTATGCAATCCGGAAGTGGGATGAATGGCTGCGCAACTACGCGCCTCCCGGTGCGGCGTCCTATGACTTTTATCAATCCTTGCCAGCTTTGGCGCAAGGCAATGTGGCCCAGCAGATATTCTGGTACACAGCATTCACCGCCGACATGGTGAAGCCGAAGTCCGAGGGCAACAACACCGTCGACGACGAGGGCAACCTGTTGTGGCGGATGGCGCCTTCGCCGCACGGCCCGTATTGGGAAGAAGGCCAGAAGGTTGGCTATCAGGACGTGGGTTCTTGGACTTTCTTAAAATCCACTCCGTCGGATCGTGCACAGGCGGCTTGGCTCTATGCCCAGTTCGTTACATCCAAGACCGTAGACGTGAAAAAGTCTCATGTAGGTCTGACCTTCATCCGCGATTCCACCGTAAACCATGAAAGCTTCACCGAGCGCGCGCCTAAGCTGGGTGGTCTGGTCGAATTTTACCGTTCGCCTGACCGTGTGGCATGGTCGCCAACTGGCATTAATGTTCCTGACTATCCAAAGCTCGCCCAGATCTGGTGGCAGCAAATCGGTGACGTGAACTCCGGCGCTTTCACACCACAAGAAGCAATGGATCGCCTAGCCGGTGAAATGGACATCACCATGGCCCGCATGCAGCAAGCTGACGAAGCTGCTGGCGTCTATGGTGGCTGTGGCCCGCGCTTGAACGAAGAGAAAGACCCTTCGGAATGGCTTGGAAAAGGCGGGGCGAAGGCCAAGCTGGATAACGAAAAGCCACAGGGTGAGACCGTCAACTATGACGATCTGGTCGCCCGCTGGAACCAGTGACCCAGTAGAAAGGGCCCGTTGGATTTTTTCAACGGGCCACTGTTGGCCGAAGCCTGCTCCCGGCTTCGGCCATTCATTTGGCGCATTCCGTCAGGCCTTTAAGGTAGCTAAAGATGACAGTTGAACTAAGACAAGCCAGCAAGGTGAGCCGCGGGGTGACCCATATCAAACCAACATCGTTGGTTTTAGAGACCGGTCATTTCAACGTCTTGTTAGGCCAAACCGGATCAGGAAAAACATCTTTGATCAAGTTGATGGCGGGGCTTGATCCGTTGGCGTCGGGACAAATCTTCATGGATGGCGCCGATGTGTCGAAACTCTCGACGCAAAAACGTAACATCTCTCTCGTGCACCAGTTCTTTGTGAACTATCCGCAAATGACCGTATTCGACAACATCGCCTCCCCGCTGAGGGTCGCAGGCATGGCCAAATCCGAGATAGCCGGACGCGTTGAAGAGGCGGCGAAAATATTAAAGCTGGAAGCGATGCTTTCGCGTCGCCCGCAAGAACTGTCGGGCGGACAGCAACAGCGCTGCGCATTGGCCCGGGCGATTGCCAAGGAGAGCCGAGCGGTCTTTTTGGATGAGCCCTTGGCAAATTTGGATTACAAACTGCGCGAGGAATTGCGCGAGCAACTGCCCGAACTCTTTGCTGGTCGGGGGGCAGTTGTCGTCTACGCCACATCCGAACCCGAAGAAGCCCTTCTTCTGGGTGGTAAAACCGCTCTGATGGACGACGGCGTGGTTACTCAATTCGGCACCACGGCCGAGATTTACCGCAAGCCCGACAACTTGACAGCCGCGCGTGTGTTCAGCGACCCGCCGATCAACTCCGCCCAAATTGTGAAAACCGGGCAAATGGCGCAGCTCAATACCGGCGTGACGTGGGCTTTGGCAGGGCCGGCTGCAAACCTGCCTGATGGGTCTTACACCGTTGCAGTGCGTCCGCACCATGTAACACCAGTGGCTAAGTCCATCGGTGACGTGGCCCTAAACGGAAAGGTTCTTGTAACTGAGCTTTCCGGCTCTGAATCCAGCGCGCATTTTCGAATGGGTGAGGACGCGTGGGTTTCTCTCTCACACGGTGTTCACCCATACCAGATCGGCCAGGAACATCCGTTCTTCATGGATGTCTCCAATTGTTTTTACTTTGCAGCTGATGGGAGGCTTGTTGCGTAATGGCAAAGATCACCCTTAGAAACCTCCGGCACTCCTATTTTCCGTTGCCGAAAACGCCTGCGGACTACGCATTGAAAGGGATTGATCTCGATTGGAAAGATGGCGGCGCCTACGCACTTCTTGGGCCTTCAGGTTGCGGTAAGTCGACCCTGTTGAACATCATCTCGGGCCTTCTGGTGCCATCTGAGGGCCAGATTTTGTTCGATGATGTCGATGTTACCAGCCTGCCGCCTGATCAGCGCAACATCGCGCAGGTCTTTCAGTTTCCAGTTATCTACGACACGATGACCGTATACGACAATCTTGCATTCCCCTTGCGCAACCGTGGCGTTGAAGCAGACAAGGTGGATGCTCGGGTGCGCGAGATTGCCGAGATGCTGGAAGTGACCGAAATGCTGCGCACCCGCGCTTCTCATCTGTCGCCCGACAATAAGCAAAAAATCTCAATGGGCCGCGGGTTGGTGCGTGATGATGTGAACGTCGTGATGTTCGACGAGCCGCTGACTGTGATCGACCCGCATTTAAAATGGAAACTGCGCAGTAAGCTCAAAGAGCTGCATCAGCGTGTGAAAGCGACTATGATCTATGTCACACATGACCAGACAGAGGCTTTGACATTTGCTGATCAGGTTGTCGTCATGCAAGACGGCGAAGTTGTACAGATCGGAACTCCGGTAGAGCTTTTTGAACGCCCGCAACACACCTTCGTGGGCCATTTCATCGGCTCGCCGGGTATGAACCTGCTTCCTGCGATCGAAAAGAATGGTGCGGTACATTTTGAGGGCCAGCACATCGCGCTGGAAGGAAAGGTGATTGGCCAAGGCGGTACGACGCAAATCGGAATCCGTCCCGAATTTGTGTCGTTGTCTGCGCGCGGCTACGAGGCGCGGGTGCGCAAAGTCTCCGATATTGGGCGCCACTCAGTGGTAGAGGCCGCAATCGGCGAGACGCGTATCAAGGCAATCGTAGAGGGTGACGTGCCATCACAGGGCGAGGCCGTTCACCTTGAATTTCGCCAAGACCAGACGCGGTTGTACCGCAATGGCTGGCTCTCGACAGAGGTGACATCGTGAAAACCGAAAACCAAAAGGCCTGGTTCTTTGTTCTGCCGGTATTGTTACTTGTTGCCTTCAATGCACTGATTCCGATCATGACGGTCGTAAACTATTCGGTGCAGGAAACATTTGGTGACAATCTGTTTTTCTGGCAAGGACTTGATTGGTTTCAACAAATCCTACGTTCTGAACGCTTTCACGCAGCCCTGGGGCGCCAGTTCCTGTTCACTTTCCTGATCCTGATTATCGAAGTTCCGTTGGGTATCATTATTGCCCTGTCCATGCCCAAGAAGGGTATTTGGGTGCCCGTCTGCCTTGTCACAATGGCGCTGCCCATGCTGATCCCTTGGAACGTGGTAGGGGCCATGTGGAACATCTTTACCCTGCCCGAGATTGGGCTATTGGGATACCTTTTGAACAACGTCCTTGGCATCAGCTATGATATGACACAAAACCCGATCGCCGCCTGGGTGACCATCGTCACCATGGATGTCTGGCATTGGACGTCGCTGGTGGTACTGCTGAGCTATGCGGGTCTGGTGTCGATCCCGGATGCCTACTATCAGGCCGCCAAGATCGACGGGGCCAGCCCTTGGAAGGTCTTTCGCTACATTCAGTTGCCGAAGATGAAAACTGTGCTGACGATCGCGATCCTTTTACGATTTATGGACAGTTTCAACATCTATACTGAACCGTTTGTGTTAACCGGCGGCGGGCCCGGGAATTCGACGACACTGCTATCAATCGATCTGGTGAAAATAGCGCTTGGACAGTTCGACCTAGGCCCTGCAGCAGCGATGTCGCTGATCTACTTCGCGATCACGCTGCTGGTGTCTTGGCTCTTTTACACCCTCATGACCAAGGATGATGCGAAATGAGCAAGCGATCGATCATTCCCATTCTGTACGTCCTGTTTTTGCTGCTTCCAATTTATTGGCTGGTCGCGATGAGCTTCAAAACGACCAATGAGATTCTGTCTGGGTTCTCTTTGTTCCCGCAGACCTTCACATTAGAGAACTACCGCGTAATTTTTACGGATCCGTCTTGGTACTGGGGTTATATCAACTCCATCATCTACGTATCTCTGAACACGGTGATATCAATCGTCGTGGCCCTGCCAGCGGCCTATGCCTTTTCGCGCTATAGCTTTTTGGGCGATAAGACATTGTTCTTCTGGCTTTTGACCAACCGGATGGCGCCTGCTGCCGTGTTTGCTCTGCCGTTCTTTCAGCTCTATTCTTCAGTAGGTCTTTTTGACACTCATATCGCGGTGGCTCTGGCGCATTGTTTGTTCAACATCCCGCTCGCGGTTTGGATCCTTGAGGGTTTCATGGGGGGCGTGCCAAAAGAGCTGGACGAAACCGCCTATGTTGATGGCTATTCGTTCCCGCGCTTCTTTGTGACGGTATTTTTGCCAACCATCAAAGCGGGCGTCGGTGTCGCAGCATTTTTCTGCTTCATGTTCTCATGGGTTGAACTTCTGCTCGCTAAGACATTGACAGCTGTTGCCGCCAAACCAATTGCTGCAACCATGACAAAAACTGCATCATCGGCAGGATATGAACTTGGTTTGCTGGCCGCGGCAGGCACGCTGACGATTATTCCGGGCGCTATCGTCATCTACTTTGTGCGAAACTACATCGCCAAAGGCTTTGCCTTGGGGAGAGTCTGATATGTTAACTTGGATGGCTTGGACCTGGCCGACAGGGTTGTTTTTTATTGGGTTGTTTACGGCCATGGCGTTCATCACGGTCATTGAAATCAAAAGGCCCGGTACGTCGGCGCGTAAAGGTGTACTTGGGCTGACCACAACACGAGGCGACCGGCTGTTTCTGTCTTTGCTGGGCTCGGCTTATATTTTCCTTGCCTGGCTGGGATTATTGGGTGAACCGCTTTGGTGGCCGCTTGCACTCTCTTTGGGTTGGGGCGTTTTTTGTTTCAAGAAAGTGTAGGCTGGCCCGAATTAATGCGGGCGGTGATCGTATCACTTCGATTCATATTTCTTGAAAAACTATAACTTTCGTAGATACTCCATTCGCATCACCAGCGGGTGACAACTTTGGACTGGACCGCAATGAGACAAAAGAAAAAACACGAGCTGCTGACCGAAGTTGAGCTTGAATTCATGAACAAACTTTGGGCTTTGGGTGAAGGCACAGTGCGCGAAGTGCTCGACCAATTGCCGCAAGATCGTAACCTTGCCTATACGTCGGGTGCCACGATCTTGCGAATTCTGGAACAAAAGGAATTCGTTACCAGCCGCAAAGATGGAAAGCGTCATGTCTTCATTCCGGCACTTGCGAAAGGTGCGTACCAAACCCGCTCACTAAAAGATCTCTCCATGCGGCTGTTCGATGACACGCCCGCTTCACTTGTGGCGCGTTTGGTCAATGATGCAGAGCTTACGGAAGAGGCACTGGGGCAAATCCGGGCGCTTGTGGATCGGAGGTTGAAAAATGATTCCGGGTAACGTGATTTTCGACTGTTTCATCAACGCCAATATTCTGTTCGTAGTGGCGTTTTCTCTTTGGCGCCTCGCCCGAACTGGGCTTGACCTTGTCGGTCTGAAACACGCCTATACCACCCAGCTCAAACTGCTAAATACGGTCTTTCTGGCAATTGTTTTTTCTCCGGTATTGATCCTTTGCGTTAACGCGCTCCAACAAATCGGTGTGGGGCGTACGGTGAATGTGAATCTGTCTGACATGGTCGTGTCTCACTACCTCAATGGTGGATTTGAGATGCGAGCAACGGATGTTGAACGGTTACTGACATTACGCAAATCGTTTGCTGCTGATGTTCTGAATGCAGACAGTTGGGTCGCGGTCGCGTTTTTGGGGGCTTTTGCGTTTGGTGTGGTGGTTGGGATGGTTCGTCTGGTCTATTCCGTCATCTGCCTAAACAATATCGTGTCTTCCAGTTACGCTTGGCGCCGTTTTGGCCGGGTGCGTATTCGGCTGTCGGATCGCGTTCTGGTGCCGTTCTCCACTCGTGGAATTTGGAACTACTATGTTGTGATTCCCTCAGGAATGATCGGTAATGCGGACGAGATGAAAGTCTCGTTGGCGCATGAGTTCCAGCATCTGCGCCAGGGCGATATCCAGTGGGAGATATTGCTTGAGCTTTTGAAGCCCGTCTTTTTTCTGAATCCGGCCTATCACGCGTGGAAGCGTGAGGTAGAAGATCTGCGCGAACTGGCTTGTGATAGCCGCGTCCTTACTTCGGGCAAAGTGGACATTAAATCATACTGCGAAACGCTTCTGAGCGTTTGTCGGCAGTCGCTGCGCCGGGATCGCGTTTTTGTTGTTGCAGTACCAAAAGTAACGCTGGTTACGGCGGATCGGTTTCCGCACCGCGATGGGAAGATCAGTTTTCTGGAACAACGCATCACTCGACTTTTCGAAGCGCGGCGCTTGAGTCATCCAAAGCTTGCTTATGCTGCGGTTGTTTTGCCATTGCTGGCAGCTATTTTGCTCACCACCATGGCCATTCAAAGCCCGGGCGACTGGAGCCAAGACCGCCTGATGCTTTCATCTGTCGTCAATCTAGAGCGGCTTGATGAAATCAACCGGTTAACGACGTTTGGTCGCGTTCGAAACTGAATTTGCGCACCGGAAAACCTCGTTGATCCGGTAACAGTCAGGCGAACAACCCACCGCCCGAGTTCAATTATTGAAACGCGCGGCCTTCGGTTGAAGTCAGGCGTTCGCGGCGACAAGATGCGCATAAAGGAACCGGCCGGAATATTTTTTTGGCCTGATTTGGACCGATCCTGCACCTGAAACAAGCAAAGCGTCCCGTGCGGGCAGATCCAAATTGGTTTGCCCCGAACCAATCACAAGATCGTCCAATCCAAAGACAAGACCGAGTTCATTCGCTCCGATATTGTGATCGCATTCCGACATGACGGTGCAGGACTGGATGTCCCAGATGCCTTTGCGCGCCATCACGTTGATGACGGTTGCAGGCCCGCCGACAGGCTGGCCTTCCGGAGCTAGCCCACTGTCAAAGCGATAGGACTGGTAACGCGAAAGCCGGACCAAATGAGTCTGAAACTGCAGTTCCAGGCCCGCGCCATCAACAAGTGTAATGACCCGCTCAACCTCAGGAAAAGCAGAAAACAAGTTCTTCTGATCAATGGGTGACAAAGCGCAACGAAGATCAAAATTGTCATGATCCGCGCCCTTTGGAAGAAGGAAAATATCATGGGTTGTGCCCAGGCCATTTTTCCACGGCTTGGATGCAAATCCTGTTGCTGGCAGCGGGGTCAGAATCATGGGTCGCCTGCCACGCCATAACTTGGGGCGGCACGTGGATCGATCGCGCGATTCAGATAGTCTTGCATCTGTGGCTGGTAGGCCAGCCACAGCGAACGCAGCTTCGCAACGGGGCAATCATCTTGCCAGTCTACCCTCAGATCCACGAGGTAGAATGGCATTTTGTCTGCAACGATCAGGGCTGCGGAATGAACCGGCCCTTCCTCCCCCCCAGCCGACAATCCTGCTTCAAGCCCGCGCAACAGACGCTCGGCAAGATGTGCGCTCGGGTCAGAAAGGAAACCCTGGGTCATTGCAGTGACCACATCGGTACTGGACAAAAGATTTCCTGCTGCAACACAATCGGCGTCTTCGCTGATTGCGTTGGTTCCAAGGATGTGTGCGCCGGTGAAATGCGCGGTGTTGGATTGGGCATCCACGGCGGTAAGTTGGCGATAGTCGATATTGGCACGATCTTGCAAAACACTTGCGATTGCCGAGGCGGCTTCTTGGCCTGCCGCCATTGCGTCCAGCACCAAAGTGGCAAGATGGGGATCAGTGATGTTCTGTGTCGCCACCGCGCCAACACCAGCACGTGCATGGGGGCAACGTGACCCTACCGAGATGGATGACGTGGTGATAGCGACACCAAATTGACCTGTTCGCGCGCAGCGCCCTGTAATGGAAAATGTCATGTCTTGGCTCCTTCACCTGCACCGAGGCGTTTGGACAGATATTTCTGGAAGTCGTGGATTTCCCGTTCAAGCCAGCTAAGCGGGCCGGGGTTGGCCTGGGACGAATGCGATCCAGCATAAATGCCCTCAACAACCTGACGGTCTTCGGTGTTCACATGCTCAAAGAACGCCGTCAGCTCATTCAGCCATGCGGTGCGTTCGTCGGCATGGCTTAGCATCTGATCCACTTCGGGTGCCAATGCCACACCGAAGCGTACATCAACCTGCCCCACGCCTTTCGGTCTGAGAGACAAATACCAAAGATGATCCGGCGCCAGCACATACATATGACATGGGAACACAGTCGGCAGAATAGACGTATTGCGCCAGTCACCTTCCAGCCGCGTATTGTCAGAATGCGCCTGCCCATAGGTGGCGTTTCCGGTTTTCATGAAGGTCTGATAGGTGAATGCGTCAAAGACATCATCCGCAAACACGGTTTTTTCAACGGGAAACCAAGCACCGACCGTGGCCTTGTGTGCCACAGGCAGGTGGTATCCTTCCATGAAGTTCTCGGTCAGCAACTTCCAGTTGGTGTTCCAGACGTGGTCTTCTTTGACCACTGGAACATAGTGCTCCATCCCATACCGATCGACGACATCGTGCAATGGCGCCAAAGTCTCTGCCAAAGGCGTCGCATTTGGGTTGAGTGTTATGTAAATCCAACCGTGCCAAATCTCGGTGCGAACTTCGGGCAGGCAAATGTCCTTTTTAGTAAAGCCTTCGGTCCGTTCCATGTGACCTGCGCCAACCAGCTGACCATTCAGGTCATACATCCACGCGTGATAGGGGCAGACGACGCGCGACGTGCTTCCCGAGCCTTCCAAAAGCTGCATCATCCTGTGGCGGCACACGTTTGAGAAGGTTCGCACCGAGCCGGATTTGTCGCGCACGCAAAAGACCGGATCACCTGCGATGGTGAACGTCATATAGTCGCCCACATTGGGAATTTCAGCGGCAAGCCCCGGACACATCCAGTCACGACGAAAGATGGCGTGTTGCTCAAGGGCAGCTATATCGTCGTTCCAGTAAAGTGCCGGATCAGCGCTGACAGCTCTTTTTAGGGGGCCACCGGCGGTGCCTGCCAGTTGCGCCAACAATTCAGCGGCGGTTTTCATCGATCTAAACCTTTAATCAGGGATGACGGCGGTCACTTCGATCTCGACAACCCATTCGGGGCGCGCGAGTGCTGGCACGACAAGGCCGGTTGAGCAGGGGTGCACGCCTTTCAGCCATTTGCCCATCTCTTGATACACTGCCTCGCGGTATCGGATATCGGTCAGGTAGACGACGATGCGGCAGATCGACTCCATCGTCGTGCCTGCCTCGGCCAGCAGCATCTGAATGTTTTGCATGGTCTTTTCGGTTTGCTTGCCAGCATCTGCCGCATGCAAACTTTCGCGGCTATCCAGATCCTGAGACACCTGACCGCGTAAAAAAACCATGGTGCCGCGCGCTACAACGCCCTGCGACAGATCGTTGTCGAGCTTCTGTTCAGGGTAGGTTTCTTTGGTATTAAACGGGCGAATGCGTTTGTGCATCATATGCGGTGTTCCTGTTGATGGTGTGCAGATGTTATGGGTTTGTCCGGGCGCTGAGATAGCGGGCGAAGTCGTAGTTTGGGCGTTCCAGATGGGACAGGTGGCCGGGTTTCGCCACATCCGAACAAAGGCCGCGATATACCTTTTCGGTGCAGCCGCGGTCCTCGACATTCACATCATCGAGTAGTTTTTTGACCGCCTCAAAGTGGTTCTGTGCCGACGGATCATTCACAAAATCAGGTGACATCCCGCCGCCAAACCGAATGTCAACCTGACCGACGCCGCAGGGGTGCAGGCTGAGATACCAGAAATATCCCGGCGTCAGAGTGATCAGCAGGCTGGGATAGATCGCCAGCAAAAAGGTCATCCGCCGCCGGTCACCTTTCAACCGCGTATTGGTTGGATGCGCATTGGCCAGCGTGAATTCGGGGTCTTTAAAGATCCAGTGGTAGTTGAATGCGGGCTCACCCGGCGGGCAGACCATTTCGTCAAGCTTCGACAAACCGCCAATGGTGCCAGCGTGGCAGACCGGCAGATGATAGCTTTCCATAAAATTCTCTGCCAGCACCTTCCAGTTGGTATCCCAGCGGTGCGTTTCAAAGAACGTCTGGCTGTAGTGCTCCATCCCAAAGTCACCGACCAGATCCTTGACGCCCGACAACTGTTGGCCCACCGGGGCTGCGTCGGGGTTGAGGGTGATCATGACCCAGCCCAGCCATTCTTCGCACCGGACCTGCGGCAGCTTGTAGCTGTCTTTGCAAAACTCCTGGTTCAGCGTCATAGCGGGCGCGCCGCGCAATGTGCCGTCAAGGTTGTAGGTCCACGCATGATATGGGCACACGATGCTGCGGGTGTTGCCGGACCCTTCCAGCAGCGTGGACATCCGGTGCAGGCACACGTTGGATTGCGCGCGCAATACGCCTTCACGATCACGGATGACCATGATCGGCTGCCCGGCCAGATTAAGTGTGGTGAAATCACCCGGATTTGGCAGAGCGTCGGAACGGGTTACACAAAACCAGTCGCGTTTGAACACATGTTCCAGTTCAGCGTTCAAAAACGTCTCGCTGGTATAAACCGATTTCGGCATCGCGCGTGCGGCCTCAAACGGCTTTGCGACGTTTTCGGCCAAATCGGCCATCGGCGTTGGATTATGTCTGATCATTTGCCGGATCCTAGGGCTACTTGCCTTTTCCCCAAACATTATCAGAAAGACCCGCAGCCTTGTGCGCAAACTCCAGCGGCCCGTTCCAATCAAAGTTCCGATAAACAGCGGCCAGTTGTGCAAACGGGGGCGACTGAGCGAAAAGCTGGAACGTCAGCCGATGCCCGGCATAGTCCGAATTCAGCAGATCGCGTGCCAGCCCAAGCAATTTGCGCCGATCATCCGCCACCCATTCTTCATTAATCGTATAAAACTTATCCATCCACGGTTTGGTGTCTGGGGCCGCAAACGTGGCCGCATCTGGCGTCACGCAGATCTGGCCGCCGCAAAGTTCGCGCGCCATGTGCATCATCTTCGGCAAATTGGACAGCGCATGCACCCGGCCTGACATCAGCAAGGACTGATTGGGCATAAGCAGACCATTCGGGCTTTTCTCGGCCGTGGCCACCGACGCGGTGAGGAAAGCATTGATCCCTTCGCGCCAGATGGCCAGTTCTGACAGCTTTTCTTGCACCGCTTGCTGCTTGTCCAATCCGGTTTGCTTTACGTTCCACAGGGCGGCACCGATGATCAGATCGGCATAGCTGAGCGTCCGCTGGACGAAAGGAAACGCGGAATAGCGGTGCAGAGTGGCGCGGATGAAGCTGGCAGCGCGGGTATGTTGGTAGAACAAAACGTCTTCCCAAGGGACCAGCACGTCATCCAGGATCATCAGCGTGTCAATCTCATCGACGCGGTTCGACAAAGGATAATCTTCAGATGGCGCGCGACCGGCAAAGCCAGACCGGCAGATGTGCTTCACGCCCGGCGCGTTCATATGCACGATGCAGCCAAGCGCATAGTCCGACAGTTCGGCATTGCCCCAATTGGCGATCGTGGGCTTCAAGAAGGCCTGATTGGAGTAGGCCGCTGCGGTTTCGTATTTCGCCCCGCGGATAACGATGCCTGCATCGGTTTCCTTGACCACATGCACCAGCATGTCCGGGTCCTGATCTTGCGGCGCTTTTGAACGGTCACCTTTCGGATCGGTATTGGCCGAGACGTGGAACGGGTCGTTTTTGATACACTGGCGTATATGCCGCTCGATATTGGTGGCAAAACGCGGGTCGATCTCGTTCAAGATGTCCTTGCCATCCCAAAGCGACCACATTTCGCCCACGGTCTCATCGCCGACGCGGGTCACGACGCCGCCGATATCGTTCATCACCAGATCGACCGCGTCGCGCTTATCCTGCCAATCCTTCTGCTCATAAGGCAATCGGGAGCCGATGGCGAAGCGTTCGCCGTCTTCCTCATAGGTCATCGCGGCTTGGGTGGCGGGATCGTGTTGCATGTCATAGATGCGTGCGCGGACATCGATGACCGGCTTGAACTGCGGATGGATGCACGGATCACCCACCTTCTCGCCGTTAATCCATATCTCGCGGCCATCGTGAAGTGAGGCGCGGTATTCGTCTCCGGTACGGATCATGCGTTTGGTCTTTCTGTCTGATGAAGAGGTTGCAGCGCCTGATAGGCCCGGTTGGAAAAGGCCAGCGGCGGCCGAGATTGCGACCGCGCCTGTTGAACGCGGCCGATGAAAATACGGTGGGTGCCTGCGTCATGGGTGGCTTCAACCGTACAGTCAAAGTTCGCAATTGCACCTTCCAGAACCGGTGCCCCGGTGTCGGCTACGCCCCAGTCAGCGCAGGTAAAATCATAAGGCTCCACATCGCCCGGACGCCCGGCAAAGCAATTGGCAACCCGTGCCTGATCGTCGCCCAGCAAATTGACACAAAAAGCGTTGTTCTGAGCGATCGCAGCGATCGCCGGGCTTCGGCGGTTGATGCACACCAAAACCAAGGGCGGTTCTGCGGACACAGAAGAAAAGGCGCTGACTGTAACGCCATATCTGCCAGCGGGCCCATCAGTTGTCACAACCGACACTTGGGTGGCAGCGCCTGCCATGGCGGCAATGAACCGATCCGGCATTTCGTGTGGGAATGGGTTAGAAAGCATTTGGATTGCCATCACCTTAGTCCTGACCTTTGCTGGTTTCACGCTATGGGATGGTCATGATTTATAAAAATTCATTCTTTATAATTTATAGATAGTATTTTACTATTTACGCATGCCGCGATTTACACTCCGCCAACTCGAATACCTAAGCGCTTGTATTGAATGTCGGTCGGTTGCCGCCGCCGCCGAAAAGCTGAACGTCTCGCAGCCGACAATATCTGTGGCGATCGCCAAGCTTGAGACCCAGCTTGGGGTGCAGCTGCTCCTGCGCCATCATTCTCAGGGCGTATCCCCGACCCCCAGCGCTGAAGATATCTTACCTTTGGCACGAAGCTTGCTGGCCCATTCGGCCGATCTGGAGCGTCAGGCGATGCTGACTGGAACCAAGGTGGCAGGTCAGATCCGCCTTGGCAGTTTCACCACTCTTGCGCCTGTGGTTTTGCCCGGTCTGATTCAGGCGCTTGGTCAGACATATCCGGACATCCAATTGCAGATACAGGAGGGTTCGCAAGAATTCCTTCTGAATAGTCTGGCTGATGGACGTCTGGATCTGGCGTTGCTTTATAATATCGGCTTGCCGACTTCGCTGCGCTGTGTCCATCTTGCGGACCGCGCGCCTTACGTCGCCCTGCCTGAACATCATGCGCTGGCCGGGCAGGCGGATGTGTCATTGGCAGAGCTGGTTGATCTGCCGCTGATATTGCTGGATGTTGCGCCAAGCCGGGCGTATTTTCTTGGGCTTTTCGAGGCGGTGGGCCTGAAGCCAAAAATCGGGCATAGCTCGCCTTCATTGGAACTGGTGCGCGGAATGGTTGGCCACGGGCTGGGGTATTCCATTCTTGTGACACGGCCTCATGGTGATCAGACCCATGACGGGCGACGACTGACCATTCGCCCGCTTCGTGATCAAGTGCAATGCAGCAGCATGGTTCTGGCAAGTTTGCAAAACCTCCGGCCGACGCGGCTGATCTCCAGCTTTGAAGCTCTCGCGGTGAATGCCTTGTTAAACGCAAATGCGCCCAGCTCATGATAGGAATAGGTCCACGCGCCGCCGCCGCCGCGGTCTGAACCGGGTGCAATGCTCTTTCAACTGCTTGCGGTTGCAGGCATAGTCAGCGCAACACTGCGTTCAGGGAGATGAATATGGATTTTGAGCAGGTGATCGGTGATCTGATAGGCGGAAATGGCGTATTGTTGGCGCTGGCCGTCTTTATCATTCTATGTGTCTCGCTTGGCGTGCGGATTGTGCCGCAGTCGGAAAAGCATGTGGTCGAGCGGTTTGGTCGGTTGCGCGCGGTCTTGGGCCCCGGAATTAACTTCATCGTGCCGTTTCTGGACCGGGTGGCGCATAAGATTTCGGTCTTGGAGCGCCAGTTGCCGACGGCGCATCAAGATGCAATCACCACGGATAACGTGCTGGTGAAGGTTGAGACGAGCGTCTTTTACCGCATCACAGAGCCGGAAAAGACAGTCTACCGGATCCGCGATGTGGATGCAGCCATTGCGACAACCGTGGCCGGTATCGTGCGTTCGGAAATTGGCAAGATGGAGCTGGATGCCGTGCAATCCAGCCGCACCGAGCTGACCCAAAACATTCGCGAACAAGTCCGGGCGATGGTCGATGATTGGGGGATCGAAGTGACGCGCGCCGAGATCCTTGATGTGAACCTTGATGAGGCGACGCGTGCGGCGATGATGCAGCAGCTTAACGCGGAACGCGCCCGGCGCGCGCAGGTTACCGAGGCAGAAGGAAGCAAGAGAGCTGTTGAGCTGAATGCGGATGCAGAGCTTTATGCAACTGAGCAAAGTGCCAAAGCCCGCCGGATTTCAGCCGAAGCCGAGGCTTATGCGACCGAAGTGGTTGCCAAGGCGATCAAAGAACACGGCATCGAGGCGGCACAGTATCAGGTTGCATTGAAACAGGTCGAAGCGTTGACGGCCGTGGGGCAAGGCGCTGGCAAGCAGACCATCATCGTCCCCGCACAGGCGCTTGATGCTTTTGGTGATGCATTCAAGATGCTGAAAGGGCGTTCATGATGTTGTGGACCGAATGGTGGGTCTGGATGATCGCGGGCGCGGTCATGGCGATCCTAGAAGTTATGATCCCGGGTTTCATCCTGTTGGGTTTTGCGATCGGCGCGGCACTGACAGGTGTTCTTTTGTGGCTTGGCCTATTGGGAGGCTCTTTGGCTGGCTTGATGCTGGTATTTGCCATTGCGTCGCTTGCTGCATGGCTGATTTTGCGCAAGGTCGTTGGTGTGCGCCGTGGGCAGGTCAAGCTTTGGGATCGTGACGTCAACGATGAGGTCTAGGCCAGATGCGCCCGGAATGATTGCACGACGCTTTCATAGACCGCCTGCTTAAACGGCACGATCGCGGCCAGCATCTCATCCGCAGTGATCCAGCGCCAGTCTGAGAACTCTGGATGTTCGGTTGCGATGTTGATTTGGTCATCGCGACCAAGAAAGCGGTAGAGAAACCAGCGCTGTTTTTGCCCACGATACTTGCCACCCCAGATCTTGCCCACCAGATCGGCGGGCAGATCATAGGTGACCCAGTCACTGGTTTTGGCGATGGGTTCGACTAGCTCCGCCGTCACTCCGGTTTCTTCCCAAAGTTCTCGCAAAGCCGCCGCCTTGGGTTTTTCGCCCTTGTCGATGCCACCTTGGGGCATTTGCCAGGCCGCACTGTCGCTGTCTTTTCGTTGCCCGGCAAAGATCCGGCCCTGCGCGTTGATCAGCATCACGCCAACGCAGGGCCGGTAGGGCAGGTCAGGTATTACCGCCATCACTCGGCAGCGGCGATGGCCGACAGACCCTTGAGAATATCGATCGCGTAGGCAAGCTGGTAGTCATCGGAGCGCAGCTTGGCGACATCTTCAGCGTGCTGCTGCTCCTCTTCCAACACGCGGATTTCATCCTCGGTCATCGAGTCGTTGGTGATAGCACCGCGCAGATCGGCTTCCGAACGCCTGCGTTTGGTCGTGGCGCTTTTTTCCTCCTCTTCCGGCGTCACCACCGGCTTTTGAGGTTGCTCCACCACGATGTCTGGCGAAATACCCAGCGCCTGAATGGATCGGCCGGACGGGGTATAGTAGCGGGCCGTGGTCAGGCGCATGGCACCGTCGCCCCGCAGCGGTACGACGGTTTGCACAGAGCCCTTGCCAAAGCTTTTTGTGCCCACAACGATGGCACGGCGATGATCTTGCAGCGCGCCGGTCACAATTTCTGATGCCGAGGCCGAGCCGCCGTTGATCAAGACGACGATGGGCTTGCCTTCTGTCAGATCCCCAAGCTCGGCATTGAACCGCTCGCTGTCTTGCGGATTGCGACCGCGGGTTGAAACGATCTCACCCTTGTCAAGGAACGCATCAGAAACTGCGATGGCCTGGGTCAAAAGCCCGCCGGGGTTGTTTCTGAGGTCAAGAACAAAGCCATTGACCTTATCCATCCCGCCAGCATCGGCGACAGCCTTGCTTAACCCGTCTGCCATGTTGTCATAGGTCTGGTCATTGAACGTGGTGACACGCAGCACCACAGCGTCACCTTCCATGCGCACCTTTGCGGCGGTCAGTTTGATCGTGTCGCGGATGATCGAGACGTCGAAGGGTTCGTCCGCCCCTTCGCGGGCGATGGTGACGATGATCTCGGATCCAACCGGGCCGCGCATCTTGTCAACCGCGTCGTCCAGCGTCAGACCCAGCACGCTTTCGCCGTCCACATGGGTGATGAAATCGCCAGCCTGAATGCCCGCATCATAGGCCGGAGTGCCATCGATGGGCGACACGACTTTAATGAAACCCTCTTCTTGGGTCACTTCAATGCCAAGTCCACCGAATTCGCCGCGGGTTTGAACCCGCATGTCGGCGAACCCATCTGGCGACAAATAGCTCGAATGCGGATCGAGTGAGGTGAGCATACCGTTGATCGCCGCCTCGATCAGCTTGCCCTCATCCACTTCCTCCACATATTGGCTGCGGATCCGTTCAAAGATATCGCCGAACAGATCAAGCTGTTCGTAGACGGTAGAATTTGCACCCGTCTCTTGCGCGACGAGAGGGCCCGCCACCTGCGTCGTCAGCACTATGCCAGCGAGCGAGCCGCCAAGCGCGGCCATCACGAATTTCCTCATCGCTCAGTCTTCCCTTGTCTTTGTGAACCATGGGCCGGGGTCTACCGGCACCTTGCCCTGTCTGAGTTCCATATAAAGCGTTTCCCGGCGTCGGGCACCAGCCGTTTCCGTCACATCGGCGGCGATTGGCTGCGGATCGGTGATCAAAGTATCGGTTCCGCCCCCCATCAGTCCCAGTGGTGCCCCCAGGACCACGACGTCTCCGGTATCGCCGTAAAGCTTATCCAACCCGGCAAGTATCAGAAGATAGCCGGAAGCTGGCTCAATGATCATCACATTTCCGTAGTCCAGAAGTGGGCCCCGGTAACGGATGGTTGCGGGCCAGGGCGCGGTCACAAGCGCGCCGGGCTCAGTCATGATGATAACGCCCGGCCGTTTGATGCCCGCAGCGTCAGCCTCGCCTGCCTCTCGCAGCACCGTTCCGCGCACCGGCAAGGGCAAGGATCCTTTCGACCCTTCGAAATCATCCATCGGTGCGCCGATGTCGGTTTCCATGCTCGATAGCCCGGCTGCGAAACTGTCAAGGCTGTCTGCACTGTCCAAAAGTGCTGTGAGTTCTTCCGGGTCCGCCAGAAATCGCTGCGGCAGGTCGGTGCGATTCTGAACAGCCTGAGACAGGGCGGTGCGGGCCGATCGCACGGCCTGAAGCCCCTTTTGCAGGGTCAATGCGGTGTCCGCCTGAAGGGTCTGCAGCCGTTCCAGTTCTGCCAGTTGGGCTTTGATGATATCTGCCTCGGCCTGAAGCGCCGGTGCGACATACCCAAGAGCAATGCCGGACCTTACGGCCCCAAGGGCACCTTGCGGGTGCAAAAGCAGCGCGGGCGCTGGTTCCGCTTCTATCATGGCCATCACCGCCAACAGCTGACCGATGCGGTTGCGCTGGTCTTGAAAAGCGGCGGATATCTCGGCCTCACGTCCGGCGGCACGGCGCAGCGCTTCGCGCAAGGCCGCAAGCCCGCTTTCATACGCATGAATGGTGTCCGTCAGCGCCGCCACGCGGTCGCGCGACCCCTCGGCGGCTTTCAACGCGTCGATAGCATTCCTAAGATCTTCGGCCGCAGTTTCCGCCGAAGGAATAGCCGGAGCTTGCGCCCACGCCGGTGTCGCAAGCGACAGACAAAGCGCCAGGGTCAGTCCCGCCCACATCATCCGCGTTCGATCAGCGATCGCCCGGTCATCTCGGGTGGTAGATCCATCTGCATCAAGTCCAGCAGTGTCGGTGCCAGGTCGGCAAGCCGCCCGTTGCGCATGCTGGCGCCGCCTGGCCCGCCGATAAGCACGACTGGCACTGGATTGGTGGTGTGCGCCGTGTGCGGCCCACCGGTATCCGGGTCAATCATCATTTCGCAATTGCCATGATCGGCCGTGACGATCATGGCACCATTTGCAGTTTTGAGTGCGTCAAGAACGCGGCCAAGTCCCTGATCCACCTCTTCCACGGCGGCAATCCCGGCGTCCAGCACACCTGTGTGGCCGACCATGTCGGGGTTTGCATAGTTGACGACGATCAGATCATAGCCTGTCTCAATCGCTGCGATGAATGCGTCTGTAACCTCTGGTGCCGACATCTGGGGCTGCAGGTCATAGGTCGCAACCTTGGGGGAAGGGGCCATATAGCGCTCTTCACCTGTTTCTGGGCTTTCGGTTCCGCCGTTCAGAAAGAAGGTAACATGCGGGTATTTTTCGGTTTCAGCCAGCCGGAACTGGGTGCGCCCATGGTCGGCGACCCAGGCCCCTAACGTGTTGATCACAGGGCGTTTCGGGTAGGCGGAAGCCATGAATGCATCATGGGTTTTGGAATAATCGACCATGCCCAGAAGGGCGGCCCAATGCGGCCGGATGCCGCGATCAAAATCCGTAAAATCATCCTCGCCGATGGCAAGCAGAATTTCGCGTGCGCGGTCGGCACGAAAGTTGAGGCAAAAGAAACCGTCGCCGTCTTTGGCGCCTTTGTAGCCCCCGATGACCGTCGGCTGAATGAATTCATCGGTTTCGCCGCGCGCATAGGCGGCATCTATGGCGGCGGCGGCATCGGGCTGATGATCGCCCTTGCCGCCTATCATGGCAGCGTAGGCCCGCTCCACCCGGTCCCAGCGGTTGTCACGGTCCATGGCAAAGTAGCGCCCGGTCACAGTGGCAATCTGCGCGCCTTCGGGCAGACGCGCGATCAGATCGGCGATGAAAGCTGCGGCCGAGGACGGCGCAACGTCGCGCCCGTCCGTCACAGCATGCAAAGCCACTGGAACGCCAGCTGATGTGACGGCTGCAACCGCCGCCAATACATGGTCAATATGCCCGTGCACACCGCCGTCAGAGATTACCCCCATCAGATGTGCCGTGCCACCGTCAGCCTTCAATGACTGGATGAAGGCTTTCATCGGCGCATTTGAGAAAAAGCTTTTATCTTCAATGGCCAGATCAATCTGCCCCAGATCCATGGCAACCACACGGCCCGCCCCGATATTGGTGTGGCCAACTTCTGAATTGCCCATCTGGCCCGAAGGCAGGCCAACATCGGGTCCATGGGTGATAAGTTGCGCATGTGGGCAGGTGGCCATGATCTGGTCGAAATTTGGTGTGTGGGCAAGGGCCACGGCATTACCTTTGGTTTCTGCTCGCAAACCCCAGCCATCGAGAATGCACAAAACTACGGGTTTGGGGCAGGGCATTGGCACATCCTTGTCGTGGCTGGCCATGTTCTAGGCTGAACACCGCGCGTGGGCAACTGGGGTGAACCAGCACACCCCGAAACATGCTGCGGGAGTTTCGGCGCATCCGTGCATGCGCTACTCTCTCTTGCACCGCGCGACGTTTGACGGCAATGCAATGCGGACCATTGGGGACAGCTACGTGTCAAAGACCGATACCACAGGAACGCTGCGTCTGAGCGACGTGTGTCTTCGGCTAGAAGGCAAGGACATCCTGAGCGATCTGAACCTGACTGTATCGGAAAGGCGCGTCGGTGTTGTGGGGCGCAATGGTTCAGGAAAAACATCGCTTGCACGGGTGATCTCGGGGTTGGTTATGCCCACATCGGGTACAGTCGAGGTTGCTGGCGTCGATGTTGCCAAGGACAGGAAGGCCGCTATCCGCGCCGTAGGGATCTTGTTTCAAAACCCCGATCATCAGATTATCTTTCCAACTGTTGAAGAAGAAATTGCCTTTGGCCTTGTGCAACTCGGGCATACCAAGGTCGAAGCGGCGCAGGAAACCGCGGCCATGCTGAACCGCTTTGAAAAGGCCCATTGGGCCAAGGCGGCCATTCACCTTCTGTCCCAAGGCCAAAAACAACTGGTGTGTCTGATGTCTGTTCTGGCGATGGACCCTGCGGTGATTATTCTGGATGAGCCCCTTTCGGGGTTGGATCTGCCAACGCGGATGCAGCTTTTGCGGTATCTCGGCACCGTAAAGGCGCAGCTTTTGCACATATCTCATGATCCGGCCAATCTGGCGGAGTATGACCGGGTCATCTGGCTGGAGGCCGGGCGTATTGTCGCAGACGGGCCGGCCACGCCGGTGTTGAACGCCTTTACGCAAAAGATGACCAAGATCGGAGCGGCGGATGATATCTCTGACCTCGCCGGTTGAAACCCGCGCCCATGGCTGGCCTGCGGGCCTGAAGCTGGCGGGGTTATGTCTGGCCACGATGGCCCTTTTCGCCTCGGACACTTTGGCAGTGCATCTGGCCGCATGTGCCGGATGCCTCACTCTTTACGCCCTGCCGGGACGGGTATTTCTGGAGGCAGGTCTGAGCCGGTTAAAACCCCTATGGCCGTTCTTGCTGGTCATCGCAGTCTGGCACGCCCTGACCCAGACGCCGGTTGAGGGCGCGGTGATTGCGCTGCGCCTTCTGACCGCCGTCGGGCTGGCCAATCTGGTGACTATGACCACGCGGCTTTCCGATATGGTGGCGGTTGTCACCCGCCTGCTGTCGCCTTTGCGCTGGCTTGGGTTGTCTACGCAGAGTACGGAACTGGCGATAGCGCTGGTGGTCCGCTTTACCCCCGCCCTTGCCCAAAAAGGTGGCCAACTTGCTCAAAGCTGGCGCGCAAGGTCCGCCCGACGCTTGTCTTGGCGGATTGTGATGCCGATGACGCTGCTGGCCATCGACGATGCCGAACACGTGGCCGAGGCGCTTCGCGCGCGCGGTGGATTGCAACGATGACTATGATAGTCGCAGATAACCAAGAATAGGGATCTCATCCGATGGAACGCAAACTTGCCCTGATCGCTCTCTTCGCGGCCCTGATCGCCGCCCTTGGCCTTATCCCAAAGATCACGCTGGCCTTTGGCGTGCCGATCACCGCGCAAAGCCTTGGCATCATGCTGTGCGGTACGGTTCTGGGCGCGCGGCATGGTGCGTTGGCAGCCCTTCTCTTCGTTGCGTTGGTGGCGCTGGGGCTGCCGTTGCTGTCGGGTGGGCGCGGAGGGCTTGGGCTATTCACTTCACCGTCGGGCGGTTTTTTGATCGGGTTTCCAGTGGCGGCCTTTGTCACCGGGCTGATCGTCGAACGCTGGCGCAGCGGGCCACTTGCACTGGTGGCGGGAGTGGCCGCCGTGGTTGGCGGCATTCTGGTGCTCTATATCTTTGGTGTGACGGGTATGGCGATCGCCCTTGGCAAGACCCTGCCTGAGGCGACGGCGCTCATCATCGCCTTTGTCCCCGGCGATATTATCAAGGCCGTGGTCGCAGGTCTGATCACCGCCACCCTTGCCAAGGCCCGCCCGGCCAGCGTTCTATCGCGGGCATGAGCCAGACTGACTTCGAACGCCTTCTGACCCGGCGTAAATCTGTCCGGGCCTTTTTGCCGGATCCGGTTTCCAAGGCCGATGTCGCGCGGATCTTGCGAGCTGCGCGGCAAGCCCCGAGCGGCGCCAACCTTCAGCCGGGTCGGTTTCACGTACTGGCAGGCGCGCCGCTTGCGGCCCTGTCCGCGGCGGTTTTGGAGGCAAACCAATCCGGGCGGCCCGTGGTGTCGGAATATTCCTACTTCCCGGTGCCGATGGGGCCGGAACTGAAGGCCCGTCAGCGCGCGGCAGGCTATGCGCTCTATAGTGCACTTGGCATTGATCGGCGCGATGTGGCTGGTCGAAAGTCGCAGTTTGATCGCAATTACCGGTTCTTTGATGCTCCTGTGGGCATCGTGGTGACGATTCAAGCCGATATGGGAAAGGGCTGTTTCATGGACTTGGGCATGGCGCTGATGGCTTTGCAGCTGGCGGCCGAAGACATGGGCATTGCCACATGCGGTATCGGCGCTTTGGCCAATCATGCCGATGTGGTCCACACCCACCTGGAGTTGCCGAAGGATGAGCTGGTTGTGTGCGGGATTGCCCTTGGACGGTCCGACCCGGACGCGCCGGTCAATCAAGTCGCGACCGAACGGGACGCGCTTGAGGCCTATGCACGTTTTCAGGGGTTTGCGGATTAACGCGAACCGCGGTCGGCCCGCATCACCGCCGCGCTGCCAATGCCGCCTGCCGCCGCAATCGCGGCCAACCCCACGCCACCCCGGGCGCGCAATTCGTGAAATAGCCGCACCGCGTTAATTGCGCCTGACGCCCCAATGGGGTGTCCGCGCGCCAGAGATCCGCCGCCAAGGTTGACGATGGCCGGGTCGAGGTCGCTGGCGTGAATACAGGCAATCGCCTGGGCGGCATAGGCCTCCATCATCTCTGCCACGGTCAGATCGCGCGAACTGATCCCAGCAAGGCCAAGGGCGCGCTCAATCGCGGCAACCGGGGCCAACCCCGGCATCTCTGGCCGGTCACCGAGTGTCGCCCCTGCGATCAGTTCGACCGCCGGTGCACCCAAACGCGCAGCAATGCGGTCTGATACGACAAGGCAAAACCCTGCCGCATCCGCCGCAACGGATGTATTGGCCGTGGTGATAGACCCGGCGATGACGGCCGCGCGCGCGCAAAGGCCGGGCGTCAGATCGCGGGTGAAAGAATCATCGGCCATATCTGCCAACACGACAATCTCTGATCGCAGCCGAGTTTGGGCTGCACGGGCCTTCGTGTGGCTGTCAACGGCCCAAAGATCTTGTGCCTCGCGGCTGATGCTCATGTCTTGGGCAAGCTTGTCGGCCGCATTGGCCATTTCCGGATCCCGACCTGGCAAGGGTGCAAACGGCGGCTGGTCGTAGGGTTCGGGCGCGCGGCCATCTGTAAAGGTCTGTGACCGCAAGGGACGGCGCGAATAGCTTTCGACCCCGCCCGCAATCACCACATCGGCTTGCCCCGCAACGATCAGCGCCCGGGCCAGCATCAACGCGTCCAACCCACCTGCGCATTGCCGGTCGATCGAGAGGCCCGCCACGCGCTCGGGCAATCCGGCGGCAAGTGCTGTCAGCCGGGCCGGATTGCCGCCCGCACCAAGAGCGTTGGACAAGATCAGCTCATCAACTTCATCTGCCGTGATCCCGGCCCCGGCCAGCAACTGTTCGATGACCGGCGCGCCAAGGGCGTGGATTGGCAGCCCAGCAAATCCTCCCCCCCGCGGAACGACGGCGGTCCGCATGGCGGCAATGATCAGGGCAGGTGTCACTTTGTCGTCTCCAGCCAATGTGCAAGGGCCAGAATATCGGGTTTGCCGGAGGGCAACAGCGGAAAGTCGGGATGCCGGTGGATCCGCCTTGGCGCTTTCACCGCTCCAAGTAGAGCGCGACAACGTTTCAACGTTTGCTGAGACCAATTCGGGTCATCCGGTCCGGAAACAACCGCCACCAACACATGCCCGCGTATACCGTCAGGCACTGGCAAAACCGCGCAGTGGGCAATCAACGGGTCTGCCAGCAGCATGGCCTCAATTTCCTCAGGAAACACATTCTGGTCGGCAATAGTGACCATCCGGTTTTTGCGACCACGCAGGAACAAATAGCCCTGAGGGTCCAGATGCCCCATCTCACCCACGGTCAAAAATCCATTCTGCCAGCGGGTGTCTGCACTGTGGCCCCGGGCGTAACTCTCAAACAAATAGGGGCTTTTGACCCAAACCTCGCCGCAGCCTGAAGGGTCCGGCGCCTCAATCCGCAGTTGAACACCGGGATACGCACGCCCGACGGATCCGTTAGGGGTTTGGGCATCCGCAAGGGTGATGAAGCTGGTCTCGGATGCGCCATAGAACTCAGACAGGGTCGCATCAGGGCTGGCCGATAGCACTTGCGCGCGCAGCTCAGCCGTTAAGGCGCCGCCGCCACAAAGGATGTGGCGCAAAGGCAGTGGCCGCCCTGAGCACGCGCACAGCACCCGAAGCTGCGTTGGCGTGGCGTAAAGGACACTGACCCCGTACTTTTCTATATGCGCGCGCTGACGATCAGGGCGCATCCCGGCCAGAAAATGGATATCTGCTCCGATATGGGCAGCCTCAAGGACGCCATATAAAGCCAGAGAGTGCACCAATTCCCCCAGCACCGCAAAGCCGTCATCGGATGCAAAACCGAAGCGGGCTTGGTTGACCTCGAAACTCAATACCCAAGAGTGCTGGCTTCGGCGCACTGACTTGGGGGTGCCGGTCGATCCGCCAGTGGCGCATTGGAAATAGGGGAGGGCACCCTCGGGGGGCAGCTGTTTGATCCCCGATGCCGTCACCTCAAACGGTGCTTCGCCAGTCACCATTCGGAACAGGAGATCAAGATCACTCGTCCCATTTGGCGACAGGTCAATGCGCTGCCCGCGCGAAAAGACGCGCGTGTCGGGATGCCAGCAAAAATGATCAGAGATGGTCACACGCGTCACACTTTCTCGGCTTTTTGAATGTGGTTCTGCTGCACATGCCTGATCCATCACGCGCGATGATAAGGGCTGCCAGCCAGGATCGACGCGGCGCGATAGAGCTGTTCGCTCAGCATCACACGCACCAACATATGCGGCCACACCATCGCCCCGAAAGACAAAGCGTAGTCAGCTTCGCGGCGAAGGTCTGGGGCCAGACCGTCTGCGCCCCCGATCAAAAAGGCCAGATCCTGTCGCCCGGCGTCGCGCCAGCGCGCCAGCATCGCCGCGAAATCGGGTGAAGGCATCACTATGCCGCGCTCATCCAGAACAACGCGCAAAGCGCCCGTAGGAACCGCGCGGGCCAGAAGCGGGGCTTCCGCGGCCATGCCGCCGCCTTTCTTATCCTCAACCTCATGCATTTGAGCCGGGCCAAGACCAAGCGCCCGGCCAGTGCGGTCAAAACGGGTCAGATAATCGTCCAGAAGTGTGCGTTCGGGGCCGGTACGAAGCCGGCCCACGGCACAGATATGGATCCGCATCGGGTCGGGTCAGACCGGCAGGGAGGCGGCGCCTTCGCCCCCAGGCATCCACATTTTTTCAAGCTGATAGAATTCGCGCACTTCGGGGCGGAAGACGTGAATGACCACTTCGCCCGCGTCGATCAGCACCCAGTCACCCTGATCCTTGCCTTCGATCTTGGTGATCAAGCCGAACTCGGACTTCAGCCGATCCATCAGCTTTTCGGCAATGGCCCCAACCTGACGCGATGACCGGCCAGAGCAGACGACCATATAATCAGCCACTGATGACCGCCCACGCAGATCGATGGTGATCACGTCTTCGGCTTTGTCATCATCTAGTGAGGCGAGGGTCCGGGCGAGCAGTTCGTCGCTGGTGTACTCAACGGGCTTGGCCATCATTGGCATTCGCCCCGCGGCCGGGGATGCGGCCGACTGTGTAGTATGAAACAGGACATTGTCCTCCTGGGTTGCGCACCGACCTTTGGCCCCGGCGCTGGGCATTGGGCTAAAGTAACACTCCGAATATAAAATCTCAATGGAGCGAAAACATGACAATGGTATACGCAATTCTATGAAGGCGCAGCCGTGGTTGTTTGCGGCGCCGGCTTTGGAAAGAATTCAGCCTCCATCCGGGCCAGATAGGACACCAGGTTGGGTTTCGTGCGGATGAACTCTCCGTAGGGCGACGTAAAAAATTGCGATTCTGCGCTGGCCAGAAACCCATAGGCCGTCGCATCCGCCCCGCAGGGACGTGATCCCAGAATATACGAGTTTCCTCCCAGAATGTCAGAAATCGCCGAGGCGGCCGTTTGCACCAGATGCAGCTTTTCATCTTTCTCAAGCCGTCCGGTCCCTTGTGCATAAAGGGCTGCGCGCAATCTTCGAAGTATCTTGAATTTGATCAGAGGGCGGACGAGCGCCGGGATTGCATCAAAGAACCGCTCTGGCCCCTTGCGGAAGTTGTCGGGATCCAGCCAGCGGTTGTCGACATTGAACCAATAAAGATGGTCTTCAAACAGCCGCTCGACGGCCACCCCGACGCCACGGCGCGCTGCGTCATAGCCACCAGAGAATTCGGCCCCATGATTTGTTTCCAGATGATGACGGATCATGCGGCTGTCGGTGATGATTTTCCCATCATCAACAATCCAAGGAAGCTTGCTGCGTGGCGCTTTGCGGATATCAGCGCGCGCAGTTTGGTAGGGCACGTCTGCCATTTTCAAGAGAAGTTCCGTCTTGATCGCGAAGGGGCTGGCATGGGGCAACCCGAACATCGGACCGGTGCCGTAAAATGTGATCATGGTCTACTCCCTATCCGGTTTGGTCCGGCGCGAATGCATCTTTGGTACCGGCGCCCAACACCTTGACTTCACGCTGCGGGAACGGGATGGAAATGCCATGTGTCTGGAAGGCATCCCAAAGTGCGAGATAAACATTGCCTCTGATATTGGTCAGCCCGCCTGTCGGGTCTTTGATCCAGAACCGCAGAATATAGTCCACCGAACTGTCGCCAAAACCGGTGATATGACAAACGGCTGGCTTTGTGTCCAACACGCGCGGGACGCTTAAAGCGGCTTCCACTGCAATTTTGCGCACCAGATGCGGATCGTCGCCGTAGGCGGTGCCAAAGAATATATCGAGCCGGACAAATTCGTTTGAATGAGACCAGTTTACCACCTGTCCCGTGATCAAATCTTCATTCGGGATCAGATATTCTTTGCCGTCACGGGTGACAACCGAGACATAGCGCGCACCCAAGGCTTCGATCCAGCCAAAGGTATCGCCCAGTGATATTACGTCGCCGGGTTTGATCGACTTATCGAGTAGAATAATGACGCCCGAGACGAGGTTTGACACAACTTTTTGCAGACCAAAGCCCAGACCGACACCAATGGCACCAGACAAAACCGCAAGGCCCGTCAGATCAAACCCCACCGCCTTCAACCCGATGAAAAACGCAGCAGAATAGAGGGCTACTTGCAGCACCTTGACCGTCAGCACCCGCATCGAAGGGCTGATATCTTCATTGGTGCTGATCCGGCGAGACGCAGCGCCTGCTACGGTTCTGGCCGCAAGGAACAAGGCGCCGGTCACAAGAACGGCTTTCAAAATGGCCAGTATTGACAGATGAAAATCGCCAAATTCAATCGCGAGTCCGTCAAGAAACCGCGTGGCGGCGTCCAATAGCCCGACATAGTAAAGCGTCGCATAGATCGTCAGCCCCCAGATCACCATGCGCCTGAGGGCGCGGTTCTTTACCAGTTGGGCGACGATACGGATAAAGAACCATGCAGTGGCGATGGTGGCGGCTAATGTCACGAGATATCGACGCGACGGGAAGGTGTAGAGTGCCGCAAAGCCCGATGACGCAGCCCATGCCAGACATGCAAAGATGGCCAGCTGCATGCGGTTGCGCAAGATGACCAGCCACCGCAACTGCCATTTGCTCAGACCGGAAAGGCTGCGCAGCCATGTTTCAAACCTTGGACCGCACCAGCGTGTCAGCGCCCATGATGTCGCCAGACAAGCAAAAATTGCTGCGAGCTGACCCAGCTGATTTTGCAAGGAGAACAGGCGCAAGTTTAGTTGAATGGCTTTCCACAATTCATCCAGCCCGGATAAGGCCGTTGCGAACTCATTTTCCATGGCGCTCCGCCGTCAGGTTTAGAACTACTTCATTTGTGCCCTTGTTCGACGGGACAAGGCAAGGCTGGTGCATGTTTGTGCGTGGATTTGACGCCGGCTTAGTGGCGTGGCGCTCAGCCGCTACGGCATTCGGCATCTTTGGCTTGGGCTGGGTGGCTCGTCTTTGCGTTTGTCACACTTGCAGGGGGATGCGGTAGGTTGTATCTGCGTTCCCATGTACCGCTTTTTCGACATGGATGACCGCGCCCGCCTTCCCTGGCGCTTTTTCGGAGCCCGCCGCTCTGTCCTTGCCCACACCTGATTGGGTGGGCCGCTTGCGCCTTGTCAGTGCCGAACCTCACATCACATTACGGGAGTGGACCAATGTCCCCCAAGACGCTCTATGATAAGATCTGGGATGCCCATGTCGTCGATACCCAAGACGATGGCACCTGCCTGCTCTATATCGACCGCCATCTGGTGCACGAAGTGACCAGCCCACAGGCCTTTGAAGGTCTGCGTATGACGGGGCGCACCGTGCGTGCGCCCGACAAAACCATTGCTGTACCCGATCACAACGTGCCCACCACGCTGGATCGCGCCAATGCCGCCACCATGACCGAAGACAGCCGCATTCAGGTCGAAGCGCTGGACAAGAACGCCAAGGACTTTGGCATTCACTATTATCCGGTGTCCGATGTCCGTCAGGGCATCGTGCATATTGTCGGTCCGGAACAGGGTTGGACCTTGCCGGGCATGACCGTCGTATGCGGCGACAGCCACACCGCCACCCACGGCGCTTTTGGCGCTTTGGCCCACGGCATCGGCACGTCCGAGGTTGAGCATGTTCTGGCCACCCAGACGCTGATTCAGCGCAAGGGCAAGAATATGAAGGTGGAAATCACCGGCAAGCTGCGCCCCGGTGTCACGGCCAAGGACATCACGCTGTCGGTCATTGGCGCCACCGGCACCGCAGGCGGCACCGGCTATGTGATCGAGTATTGCGGTGAAGCAATCCGCGACCTGTCGATGGAAGGCCGCATGACGGTCTGCAACATGGCGATCGAAGGCGGCGCGCGTGCAGGCATGATCGCGCCCGATGAGAAGACCTATGAATATGTGATGGGTCGGCCCCATGCGCCGAAGGGCGCGCAGTGGGAAGCTGCGATGAACTGGTGGAAAACGCTTCATACAGATGACGGCGCGCATTTCGATAAGGTTGTGACGCTGAAGGGTGAAGACATCGCCCCCGTCGTCACCTGGGGCACCAGCCCCGAAGACGTTTTACCGATCACCGGATCGGTGCCTGCGGCGAGCGATTTCACCGGCGGAAAGGTCGAGGCGGCACAGCGCTCGCTTGACTATATGGGTCTGACTGCCGGTCAAAAACTGACCGACATCAAGATCGATACTGTTTTTATCGGGTCGTGCACAAACGGTCGGATCGAGGATCTGCGTGCAGCAGCGGCAATCTTGAAGGGTAAGAAAATCAAGGACGGCATGCGGGCCATGGTTGTGCCCGGTTCAGGCCTTGTGCGTGCGCAGGCGGAAGAAGAAGGTCTGGCGCAGATCTTCCAGGATGCTGGATTTGAATGGCGGCTTGCAGGATGCTCAATGTGTCTGGCAATGAACCCGGATCAGTTGCAGCCCGGCGAACGGTGTGCGGCCACGTCGAACCGCAACTTCGAAGGTCGTCAGGGCCGGGGTGGACGAACCCATCTGATGAGCCCGGCCATGGCCGCAGCCGCTGCGGTGACAGGTCACCTCACTGATATCCGGGAGATGATGTAATGGACAAATTCAATACACTCACCGGCATCGCAGCCCCTATGCCGCTGGTCAATATCGACACGGATATGATCATTCCCAAGCAATTCTTGAAAACGATCAAACGCTCGGGCCTTGGCGCAAACCTCTTTGATGAGATGCGCTTTACACAAGACGGAAAGGAAATCCCGGATTTCGTGCTGAACCAGCCGGCCTACCGCTCGGCAGAAATCTTGGTTGCCGGCGAAAACTTCGGCTGTGGTTCAAGCCGAGAGCACGCCCCATGGGCGCTGCTGGATTTCGGTATACGCGCCGTGGTTGCCCCAAGCTTCGCCGACATCTTCTACAATAACTGCTTCAAGAACGGCATTCTGCCCATCGTCCTGCCGCAAGAGCAGGTGGATGTATTGATGGATGATGCGCTCAAAGGGGCCAATGCCCGTATGAGCGTGGATCTGGAGGCTCAGACAGTCACAGCGTCTGACGGCCAGAGCTTTGGATTTGAAGTTGATCCCTTTCGTAAGCATTGTTTGATGAACGGGTTGGACGATATCGGCCTGACGTTGGAAAAAGTGTCTTCGATCGACACTTTCGAAAATCAGGCCGCGCAAAGCCGCCCTTGGGTATAAAAACCCCAGAACATACAACATGTTGGGCCGCCCCCTTGGGCGGCCTTATTGTTGAACGATTATAGGCGGATTCTTGCTTAGTATTTGATGCAATGCCGCACCACTTCCTCCACGAAAACGCCCCAATGCAGAGGTTAACCTTAATCAACAGTTGATGGGGACAGGGATTTGGGCAAAAGTTTGGCAACAATGAGGCAACTCGCCACAATTGGCGAAACCAAGTTGGTCAAAGGCGCCCGGCAAAGTACCGGTCCCGGCCAGTTTGAGGGATGAGGCAGTGATTTCACAGCTCACAGGAGCGTTTGTGCGCGCAATTTTAGTGATGGTATTGATTGCAATGCCCTCGCTGATGCTGACCGCCGTTCCGCATGACACTACTCAGATCGTGGCACTTGTGGCGATCTTTGCCGCTGCCCTTACATTCTTCGAATACGCTTCCACCTATCCGGGTCTGGTTGAGTTCCGCGATGCGCCTCCCTTTAACCGGATGCGGTTCCTGTCTCTCTTTGCCACCGTTCTTTTCTTGTCCGCAATCGTGCGCGGCACGACGACGCCAACGACGCTGACTATCTTTGTTGAGGCGTTGGGCAACAGGATCGGCGAAGTGATTGACGTGCCATACAGCCCCGTGCGGTTGGTCGTATTGATGTTGCCCGACGACATGTCATTGGAACACCTGCTTCTTGTGCGCACCACGGCCGGGATCAGTTATTTGATTTCGCTTCTGACGCTCGTTGTATTTGTGGGAACGATGCGGGCAATTGGTTGGCCAAATCGTATCGGAACCTTCAACGTCTGGATTAACCTGCCGACATTTGATCCCACCACCGGCGGTGATGTGGTTGATCGACTGCAACGTGATGCACGGTTCAACATTGCGCTGGGCTTCCTTTTACCTTTTCTTATTCCTGCGGCGGTCAAAGTTGCGTCGCTTGCATTCACGCCGGTTACGCTGGAAAGTCCGCAAACTCTGATCTGGACAATGACCGCATGGGCCTTCCTACCTGCTTCACTGCTGATGCGCGGGATTGCGATGGGTCGCGTCGCAGGGATGATTGCGGAAAAGCGCAAGATGAATCATATCGCCGCAGAAGCCGAGATGGTGCCGGCCTGATCCGGGCTGCTCTGATTGCTGGATTGGTCTTTGCGGGTGCCGCTCCGTCTACGGCTGAGACGCTCAGAATTGCCACCTATAACACTGACTTGACCCGCAAGGGGCCTGGGCTTTTGCTTCGGGATGTATTGACGGGCAAAGATAGGCAGGTTGAGGCGGCAGCAGATGTGATTGCTGGCGTGGCGCCCGATGTGATTTTGCTGACCGGTTTGGACTACGATCGCGATCTGGTGGCGCTTGGGGCATTTTCCGAACGGTTGAGCATACGCGGGCAAACCTACCCCCACGCGTTTGCTTTGCGTCCAAACACGGGTTGGGCCACCGGCATTGATCTTGATGGCGACGGCAGGCTGGGCGGTCCCGGCGACGCGCAAGGGTTCGGGCGATTTGCCGGTGAAGGCGGCATGGCAATCTTATCGCGCTTGCCTTTAGACACCGACGCGGTGACCGATTATTCCAGTTTCTTGTGGCGTGATCTGCCGGGGGCATTGATTGACGGGGCGGGGTTGTCCGACGAAGCGGCCGCGGTGCAGCGCCTGTCGAGCACCGGCCATTGGGCTGTGCCGGTTCAATTGCCAAGCGGCCAGTCGCTGACGCTTTTGGCCTGGCACGCGACCCCTCCGGTCTTTGACGGCCCCGAGGATCGGAACGGGCGCCGAAATCATGACGAAGCTGCATTCTGGCTAAGGTTACTAGACAACCAATTGCCGTTTCGTGCACCGAATGCCGCGTTTGTGATCCTTGGTGATGCCAATCTTGATCCCATTGATGGAGATGGCCGCCCCAAAGCATTAACGGCACTTCTTGACGATCCGCGTCTGCAAAACCCGCAACCTTCCAGCGAAGGCGGGGCTGATGCGGCCGAAGCCCAAGGCGGCGTGAACAATGACCATAAAGGCGACCCCGCTCAGGATACGGCCGACTGGCCCGAAGATCGGGGCCCCGGAAATCTGCGGGTGGAGTTTGTATTGCCGTCAGCGGACCTGCAGATAACCGATGCCGGTGTTTGGTGGCCCGTTCTGGGGTCAGAGGCCGCAAAAACCGCAGAAACGGCGTCTCGCCATCGGTTGGTCTGGATCGACGTGGCTTTGCCTTAGGGGGCCACCGCCTGCCCGACAGATATTGAAAGTGCTGTGGCCTCCACTGCCCATCATATGCAGGCTCCGGCTTGACCAGCGCTCTGGCTTTGGCTAGGCGGTCAAGAACCCATATGACAGTTTCAGGAGCCTCAACGTGGCCAATCCTTCCATCCTAATTCTTCCCGGTGACGGTATCGGCCCCGAAGTCATGGCCGAGGTGCGCAAGATTATCGATTGGTTCGGCACCCATCGCGGGCTGGTGTTCAATGTCTCCGAAGATCTGATCGGTGGTGCGGCCTATGACGTGCACGGTGTCCCGCTGACGGACGAGGCGTTGGCCAAGGCTCAGTCAGTAGACGCGGTCCTTCTGGGCGCTGTCGGCGGCCCGAAATACGATAACCTCGATTTTTCGGTCAAACCGGAACGTGGACTTCTGCGTATCCGCAAGGAAATGGATCTTTTCTCCAACCTGCGTCCGGCGCAGTGTTTTGATGCGCTGGCCGATTTTTCCTCACTCAAGAAGGATATCGTTGCGGGCCTTGATATCATGATCGTGCGCGAACTGACTTCGGGCGTTTATTTCGGCGAACCCCGCGGGATTTTCCCGGACAACGAAGGTGGCCGGGTTGGCATAAACACGCAACGATACACGACCGAAGAAATCCGCCGCGTCGCACGGTCGGCCTTTGAACTGGCCAAGCGCCGGGGCAACAAGGTTTGCTCGATGGAGAAGGCCAATGTGATGGAATCGGGTATCTTGTGGCGCGAAGAAGTCCAGTGGGTGCATGACAATGAATACCCCGATGTCGAGCTGTCGCATATGTATGCCGATGCCGGCGCCATGCAGCTGGTGCGCTGGCCCAAGCAGTTCGACGTGATCGTGACCGACAACCTCTTCGGTGACCTCTTGTCGGATTGCGCCGCAATGCTGACCGGTTCCTTGGGCATGTTGCCATCGGCCAGCCTTGGCGCGCCCATGGCCAATGGCCGCCCCAAAGCGCTTTATGAGCCGGTGCATGGCTCTGCCCCCGATATTGCCGGACAAGGCAAAGCCAACCCCATCGCCTGTATCCTCAGCTTCGCGATGGCGCTGCGCTATTCCTTTGACAAGGGAGATGAAGCCAAGCTTCTGGAAGATGCGATTGAGGCGGTTCTGGCCCAAGGTCTGCGCACCGCAGACTTGATGGGCCCCGACGGCGGCACGCCGGTTTCAACCACCGAGATGGGTGATGCAGTCGTGGCCACACTGACCAAATCACTCTGACACTGTCCCCATTTTAGACATAATCCTTGTGGAAAACGGGCCAAAGAGCTCGCATTCCACAAGGATACCACAATGTTTAAACTGTTTGGCGCGGCCCTGATGGGCGCCACTCTTCTTGCCACCCCTGTGGTGGCCAAGCCATTTAGTGAGATGTTTCCAAGCATCTATGCAGAAATTGCGCCGGATGAAAAAGCCGGTATCGACGCAATGGATCTTCAAACTGGCCGCGTCTTTTTGAAGGACAACATTGCCACATTTGATATCCCCGAAGGCTATTACTTCCTTGCACCCGATGACGCGCAATTCGTACTGCAGCACCTGTGGGGGAACCCCGAAGATCCTTCGACACTTGGCATGCTGTTTCCTGCGGACACGTCGCCCTACCATAGCGGCAGTTGGGCGATTGAGATCAGTTTTGACGAAATTGGCTATGTTTCAGATGAAGATGCGGCCGATTACAAATACGACGACCTTCTTGAAACGATGCAAGGCGATACACGCGAGGCCAATAAATGGCGGACCGAGAATAACTACCCCACGATCGAACTTTTGGGTTGGGCGGCAGAGCCGCGCTATGACGGAGAGGGCCGCAAACTGCATTGGGCCAAACGTCTGAAGTTTGAAGGCGATGAGACCGAGACGTTGAACTACAACATTCGCGCACTGGGTCGTCGTGGCGTTCTGATCGTGAACTTTATTGCAGGCATGGAACAGCTGCCGGAGGTTGAAGCAGCCCTACCGGACGTGCTTGCCATGGTCAGCTTTACCGAAGGCAACCGCTATGCGGATTTCACGCCCGGTGCGGACACTGTGGCGGCCGTCGGTATCGGTGGGCTGATTGCGGGCAAGGTTCTGGCCAAGACCGGGTTTTTGGCCGTTGGCTTGATTTTCCTCAAGAAATTCTGGTTCCTGCTCTTGCTGCCGCTGGCCGGACTTAAGCGCTTTTTTGGCAACCGCAACAGCTGAGCGTTACGGGCGGGGTGCGGGACTGACCCGCGCCTTGCGTCCAAACCACACCACAGCGCCCACGGCGATTGCGAAACCGATCATTGACGCGCTGATCTCTTCCCCAAAGATCATCACTCCGATCGGGCCAAGTGCCATTCCCGAAAGGGGGTGCGCGCGCAGGTTTTGCATCACTGGCCTATAGCGCCCCGTCGGCACAGGCCGCAATTCCTTTGCTGTACGGGGTACAATTCCGTCGGATTGGGGTTGCCCTTGTCGCCGCTCCACGCCAAAACTGATAGCGCAATCAGATAAGGCAAGTTCAATGACGCAGGCACATAATGTCCGGGGCGCAGTATTGGCGCTGGCCGCGATGGGAGTGTTTGCCACCCATGATGTAGTGGTCAAATATCTTGGCGGCTTTTACGACCCTATACAGATTGTGTTCTTTGCCGCTTTGCTTAGTTTTCCGGTGCTGACCGTGCTGTTGCTGACCGATGGGGAAGAGGACAATCTTCGCCCGCGCCATCCATGGTGGGTTGCGCTGCGTACAGTCCTTTCTGTGATTTCCGGCGGGTCCGTCTTTTACGCCTTTTCCAACCTGCCTCTGGCCCAAGTCTACGCAATTCTCTTCGCGTCTCCTTTGCTGATCACCGTCCTTGCGATACCGATGCTGGGCGAGGTTGTGCGTGCCCGGCGCTGGGCTGCGGTTCTCACCGGGTTGGTTGGCGTGATGATTGTGCTGCGCCCCGGGCAGGCAGATCTATCCTTGGGGCATGTCGCGGCGCTGACGGCGGCGGTGTCCAGCGCGATCATTTCTGTGATTATTCGCAAAATTGGGAAAGAAGAGCGTTCCATCGTATTGCTGATGTTTCCGATGCTGGGAAATTGCGCGATGATGGGGTTGGCACTGCCATTGGTCTATCAGCCGATGCCCGTCACACATCTGGGTCTAATGGCAGTTATCTCGGTCTTTGGCATCTGTGCCTCGTGGTTGTTGATCTTGGCGTACCGCGCAGGCGAAGCGGCGGTTGTAGCACCGATGCAGTATTCGCAGATCCTTTGGGCAACGGTTTACGGGGTCTTTTTGTTCCAGGAAACGCCCGACAGGGCTACTGCTTTTGGCGCGAGCGTGATCATCGCCTCGGGCCTCTATATCGTTTTCCGGGAAAGCAAGCCGGGAACGTCTGGCAACAAGCCGGTGACACGAACGCGCGGCCGCCATGAGACGGTGACAAGCCCGCGCGCGAGCATCCTGCAACGTGTTTTGCGCGGGCGGCTAGGCGGCGGTTTGTAGTGATTGAAGCCCTACGCACCCCTTGCCAAATGGAATAGGAGCCGGTAATTGCGCGCCCACGGTCGGAGCGTAGCGCAGCCTGGTAGCGCACCTGCTTCGGGAGCAGGGGGTCGGAGGTTCGAATCCTCTCGCTCCGACCAATTTCCCGAGAGCCAGTATTCATCGATTTGCGATCGCACGGTTAGCACAACGGATATGAGGCCAATGCTTCATGCCGCGCGCCACCTTGGTCAAGCGTCGAGGAGAAAAGCGCAAATTCCAGCACGTCAAATGGCCCTGCCTGAAACCCCGCATTGGCGGCCAGAAACCCTGCCAACCGAAACTGATCTTCACGCCGCATCCCGCGCCGGAACCGCGCAAGGGTTACGTGCGGTAAAAAGCGGCTGCGCGGAAGTATCAATCCGGCCCCGCGCAATGCGGCGCGCACCTTGCGATGTAACTCCATGAGTTCTGTCGCATGAATTGCCTCTGCGTGCAGACTGACGGGTCCCTTGCCTGCGAAACAACCAAGCCCGACCAGAGACAGCGAAAAGCCGGGGGATTTGAGCAGAGACAAGACGGCATGCACCTCTTCCAGCTGCGCCACGGGCTGCTCATCCAAAAATGCCAAGGTCAAATGCAGGTTTTCTGACGGAACCAGTTTTCCGAAGGGCAGCGACAGTTGCAGGTCTTCCAAAGTCGCACAGACCTGATCTGGCAGGGGCATGGCAAGAAAGGCGCGCATCGGTGAAGGATCCTTTGAACAGTTTCTTGAATAAACCATATCGGCTTCGCGTTTGGCAGGCCTTGCAGGCGGACAAGATCTGGCGCAGCTTCGGCGCGGAAATTCGGGGCAGGTGTGATGCGAACAGGTTTGGTGTTTTTGGTGGCGGGCTACGTGCTTAGCCAGTTCTTCCGGACCTTTCTGGCGGTGCTTGCCCCTGTTTTGGGCGCAGAGATCGGTGCCAGCCCAGCGGACCTGGCACTGTCATCGGGTATCTTGTTTATGATTTTTGCGCTGATGCAAATCCCCATCGGTATTGCCCTTGATCGGATCGGACCACGGGTGACGGTTTCGGTTTTACTGGGGCTTGGCGGCGGCGGAGGGGCGATTGTCTTTGCTCTTGCCCAAAGCCCATGGGGTGTGCATCTGGCGATGGCGTTGATCGGCATCGGCTGCGCTCCTGTATTGATGGCCGCATACTACATCTTTGCCCGTGTCTATTCGCCTGCGGTCTTTGGCACGCTGGCTGGCGCGATCATTGGTATCGGTTCACTTGGCAATATCGCAGGTGCTGCACCTCTGGCCTGGCTCGTCGAGATCGCTGGCTGGCGCGAGACCCTTTTCGGCCTGTCAGCAGTGACACTCTTTGTGGCGGTGTCGCTATGGGGTTTTGTACGTGATCCGGGTCGCGTGGCCGAGGGAACGGGCGGCGGATCGCTTTTGGATTTGCTGCGCATCCCGGGAATATGGGCAATTCTGCCCTTGATGACGGTCGCCTATGCGCCAGCCGCCGCGATCCGGGGGCTGTGGGCGGGCCCGTACCTGGCGGATGTGTTCGGGGCGAGTGGGACCGAGATCGGGCGCGCCACATTGATCATGGCTCTTGCCATGGTGGTTGGCAATTTCGCCTACGGCCCGCTTGACCGGCTGTTTGGTACGCGAAAATGGGTGGTCTTTGGCGGCAACGTCCTCGGCGCCATTTGCCTTGGGCTGATGGCGCTTTTCCCCGCTTCGGGGCTTTGGTCAGCGACCATGCTTCTGGCAGCGCTTGGCTTTTTCGGTTCGTCCTTTCCCGCGATTATGGCGCATGGGCGGGCGTTCTTTCCACCGCATCTGATTGGGCGGGGAGTGACGTTTCTGAATATGTTCGGGATCGGCGGGGCAGGGATACTGCAATTCCTTTCGGGCCGCGTGCATGACGCGGCCGAGACGGGAGCCGCAAGCCCAGAAATGCCATTTACGGCGTTGTTTGTGTTCTTTCTTTTGCCATGGATGATCGGCCTTGGGCTCTACTTGTTTAGCCGCGACAAGCTTGATTGACGCGCATGCATTCTCCAATACGTTGAATTATAATAATAATACAGACGGCTGCGGCCGCATCCAGGCTGGAAAAACTATGGCTTTGCCTGCCTGCTTGGGCTAATCATCTAGACGCCACAGGAGAGATGATGTCCGTCGATATTCGCGCCACATTGGTGATTGCGCCCAACCTCAAACGCCGCCTGTCGGGCGTGACGGCAACAATTGTCCGGCTGGTGCCGTTGCAAGCGCGCGACATAGGCATTGCTGCAACCGGGCCTGGCCTGCCCGCCCATGTGCCTCATCTGCCGTTGTGGCGCATGTTTGTGCTGCCACGAAACCGGCTGCGCGTGTGGCACGCGCGGCGGAATACAGAGATGTTGTTGGGACTGATCTTGAAACATGTGTTCCGGCGGCGGTTGGCGTTGCTGTTTACGTCTGCGTCACAGCGCCAGCACTCGGGCTATTCAAAGTGGCTGATCAGCAAGATGGATGCCCTGATTGCCACGTCGCAGAAATCTGCAGCCTATCTTGAGCGGACCTCGGCGGTAATTTTGCACGGCATTGACACGAACGACTTTGCACCACCGCTGAACCGGGGGGCTGTAAGGGCTGGATTGGGTCTGCCGCCGGCCGGGCTGATGATGGGCTGTTTTGGCCGCATTCGGGCGCAAAAAGGTACGGATGCATTTGTTGACGCGGCGCTGCGTCTGTTGCCCGACCGCCCGGGCGTCCGTGCCCTTGTGATGGGGCGTGCGACCGAAGGCCATGACACGTTTTTGGCCGATCTTAAGCAAAAGGTAGAAGCGGCCGGGCTTGGTGGCCGCATCCTCTTTTTACCCGAGGTGCCTGTGCATGAAATTGCCAGCTGGTACCGCGCCTTGGACCTTTATGTAGCCCCACAGCGCTGGGAGGGGTTTGGCCTGACCCCGCTTGAGGCGATGGCCTGTGCCGTGCCGGTGGTGGCCACTCGCGTCGGTGCCTTTGAAGAGATCGTGACGGATGAGACGGGCACCCTTGTTCCACCGGGCGATATCCCGGCCCTGACCGCTGCCATCGCACCCTGGCTTGACGATACACTTCGGCGCAAAGAGGGTGCCAAGGCAGCGGTTGCCCATGTCCGCTCTCAGTTCCGTATCGAGGATGAGGCGGCTGCGATTGTCGCAATCTACCATGAGCTGTTGACCGGTTTAAGGCCGTGAACTGGGTGGGATTCCATCTGGCGCGACTGCTCAAGCAGGACGGGCCGCTTCTGACGCTTTCTGTACCGCAGTCGGATCTGGTGACAGCACTTGCGGGCAAGTCGGTGGCCCTTGTCGGCAATGCGCGCTCATTGGCAGGCCGAGATGAGGGATCGGCAATTGATGGCGCAGATCTGGTGATCCGTATCAACAGAGCGCCAATGCCTGATGCGCACTCGCACGGGCACCGCACCGACTGGCTCGCGCTGGCCACCTCGCTTGGCAAGGATGATCTGAACCGAATCCGCCCCGACCGGATCCTGTGGATGTCACATAAGCGCAAACGGCTGCCATGGCAGCTCGCAATATCGCCGGGTTTTTACCTGCACCCACTATCCGACTGGGTGACTTTGAGCACCCAACTCGGCGCTCCTCCGACCACCGGGTTGATGATGATCAACCTTCTGGCGTCAAGTGGGTTGAAAACGCTGGGCCTCCATGGCTTCGATTTCTTCGCATCGCTTTCGCTGACAGGATCGCGCCGGGCGGATCAGGTTCCGCATGATTTCGCGGCAGAGCGGAATTTCGTCGAAACGCTGATCGCAAAGGACCCGCGCATTCACCTTTACCGGTGAAGCAGGCCCGAACCACGGATTTTTGTTCGGCAGGTCGGGCCGGACCCTTTAACTTAAAACCGCAATCGGCTAAGGGGCCTCATCCATTACGTCAGGAGACCCCAATGGGCTACAGAGTCGCCGTCGTCGGTGCCACGGGGAACGTGGGCCGAGAAATGCTGAACATCCTTGCCGAACGGGAATTCCCCGTTGATGAGATTGTGGCCCTTGCCAGCCGCAAATCGCTGGGTACAGAAATCAGCTTTGGCGACAAGACTTTGAAGACCAAGGATCTTGATACATTCGACTTCACCGGTTGGGACATTGCGCTCTTCGCGGTCGGTTCGGATGCGACCAAAATCTATGCCCCCAAGGCCGCGAAAGCCGGCTGTGTGGTCATCGATAATTCGTCGCTTTACCGTTACGATCCGGAAATTCCGCTGGTGGTGCCAGAGGTGAATCCCGAGGCGGTTGAGCAGTACAAGAACAAGATGATCATCGCCAACCCCAACTGCTCTACTGCGCAGATGGTTGTGGTTCTAAAGCCTTTGCATGACCGCGCGCGGATCAAGCGGGTTGTGGTGTCTACGTACCAATCCGTATCCGGTGCGGGCAAAGAGGGCATTGACGAGCTGTGGGATCAGACGAAATCCATCTACAACCCGGTTGATGACAAGCCGCCGGTGAAATTCACCAAACAGATCGCCTTCAATGTCATTCCGCATATTGATGTCTTTCTGGATTCAGGCGAAACCAAGGAAGAATGGAAAATGGTCGCCGAGACCAAGAAGATCGTCGACAAGTCGATCAAGGTCACGGCGACTTGCGTCCGGGTGCCGGTATTTGTGGGCCATTCGGAGTCCGTCAATATCGAGTTTGAAGACTTCCTGGATGCTGATGAAGCGCGCGATATCTTGCGCGAATCCCCCGGCGTTATGGTCATCGATAAGCGCGAAGACGGCGGCTATATCACGCCCATTGAATGTGTCGGTGACTATGCGACCTATGTCAGTCGGATCAGGCAAGACAGCACCATCGACAACGGCATCAACCTGTGGGTCGTCTCTGACAACCTGCGCAAAGGGGCCGCGCTGAACGCCGTGCAGATAGCCGAAGTGCTTGGCAACCGGTGCCTTAAAAAGGGCTGAGGCGTAGTTCAAACCAAACAAAGCCCCGCCTGAATGGCGGGGCTATTTCTTTGACCGGAGAGGCAAATTTTCCGCCGTCCTTGTAGGGACTGCGACTTCGGTCCTCAGCTTTGCCCTGCTGCAGCAAGGGCAGCCTCAAGATCCTGCATTTCCTCGCAGGTTCCGCAAGAGTTCCGGAGTTTCGACAGGTTCGCCTTTGCGGATGCGAAATCACCCGTCTCAACGAACATCTCGCCTTGGTATTCCAATGCGCCAAGATGCCCCGGATTGACCTTCAGTGCTGCTTCGTAATAACGCGCGGCCTCGCTCAGACGGTTCATCTTGCGGTTCGAATAGCCCATCAGGTTAAGCGCATCTGCATTGCGCGGTTCAGCTTTCACGATCTTCGCCAGAATCTTCAACGCAGCCGGGTATTGCTCAGCATCGACGGCGGCCTTCGCTTCGCTGTAGCCGGGCTGAGTGTCAGCCGAAGAACTGCCAGTATCGCTCCCTGCAGCAATCGCGGCGGGAGCGGCAAAAAAAGCGGCAATAACCAGCGCGGCGGTCGTTGTCAGGCGGTGAATATCAGACATGGCATTAGGTCCCTTTGGTTTTCCAAGGCCGAGCCTAGCATGCCCTTGCCCGCCGGTCCCGTCACAATTCGGCGACCAGCGCCTGGTCAGGCGACCTGGCCGCGTCGGCTGTACTCAGATTTGGAATAAGGACGCGCCGGTTGACCCACATCGCCGGGAAAACCCGCCTGGAATTTCAACACCAGCGCTGCCTGACTTAAGCCCAACGCATCAAGACGCACGATCGGTTGGTTCAAGGGCCAGCTGTGGATCGCCAGCCCCCCTTCTGGCGCGCAACGCAGCACATAGCCAGCTTTGCGCAGACGCTGTTGCAACTCAATCCATGTCTGCGACAGATGCAGGGCGCGTCGGATCACTTCATCCTCTGGGCGGATGCGCGCGGGCGACCGGTCAAGGGCGGTATGTAGCACGGCCCGCAGGTATGCTTCAGGGCTGCAACCTGCCGTTTTTGCTGCGTGGCCGAGAGCCATCAACAGGTCTTTGGAAAAATCAAGTGCAACTGGAATGACCTCTGCCATCCCGTCAGCTTGCGGCGAATCAGGTTAACGTATCGTTGTGCTGTCGCAGATCGCTCAGATATCAACGAACGCCTGACGGGCCGGATCGAACTGCATCAACCCGCCTTCTCCGATGTCGTTCCAAAGGCCGTGCAATGACAGGCTGCCATCCTTGACACGTTCGCTTACAAACGGGAACGACATGAGGTTTTCCAGACTGATCAGTACGGCCTGATGTTCAAGGGCGGTAATGCGCTCTGCCTCATCGGCGATGTGGCTGATACGCTCATATCCCGGGCGCAGAATATCCATCCAGCGGCCAACAAAGCTGGTCTTTTCTTCCAGTTCAGGGGCTTGGCCCGAACACATGCTGTGGCACCCCTGAACCCCACCACAGTTGGAATGCCCTACAATGACAATATGTGCGACCTTTAGGGCGGTGACGGCATATTCGACAGCGGCGGAGGTCCCGTGATGCTGCCCGTCCGGAACATAAGTGGGCACCAGATTGGCGATGTTTCGATGGATGAAAAACTCACCTTGATCGGCGCCAAAGATCGAGGTCACATGAACCCGACTGTCGCAGCACGAAATCACCATAGCACGGGGGCGCTGCCCCTCTTCGGCAAGACGCCGGTACCAGGATTGGTTTTCAGCCCACGTGGTGGCCTTCCAACCTTGATAGCGTTGCACAAGATAACTCGGCAGAGGTTTCGCGTGTTCCATGGTCCTCAGTCTCAATCAGGTAAAACCCAGATACGGTGTGAACCGGTAGAATTCGAGTAGTATTTTTCTTTGCATCAAGAATTTCTTGAGACACGCCTGCGAAGATCACTGCACGCGTGGGGCGTGAAAGCGGAGGGTGAAGGTGGCAAGACTTGCAGTTTTGCGCCACGATGAAGGGGTTCATTTGAACCCCGATTGTCTGGTGGCATTATATTCGGAGATGGGCGAAGCAGGGGCCGAACAGGTTGTCCGCCGCGCTATGGATGAGTTGGCCGCGCGGTTAACCGAGGTGCAGCGCTTTGCGGATGAGGGAAACCATGCGGCGCTATATAGGTCGGTCCGGTTGCTGATCAAAGTGGCCGAGCAGATAGGCATGGCCACGTTCGCGCAAGTCGCAGGTGACGTGATGCGCACGAGCGAGGCACAAGACGCCACGGCGCAGGCGGCGACGTTGGCCAGGTTGATCCGTATCGGTGATCGGTCTTTGACCGCGGTATGGGATTTACGTGACATGACGATCTGACACCCCTTGCGGATACCTGTTGGCCAGCTAATCTGACCATGCAGTCAACACAAGGTTTCGCCATGCCCATGTCTTTTGCCGATCCCGCGAGTGAATCGCGGCCAGTCCATCTTGTTGAAGAAGGTCGGACGGCAGATTTTGTGGCCGCCTATCCTGCCCCGGGGCGCATGTGGCTTCAGTCAGCACGGTTCACGGGCGCGTTGGGGCAATATTGCCTGGTGCCGGGTGAAAACGGCGCACCTGCCGCAGCTGTTTTTGGCCTTGGCTCGGCGGTCGCGCGCCGTCGTGGTCGGTTTCATGTGGCGCGCCTGGTTGCCGATCTGCCGAAAGGTGACTGGCATCTGGAAGGCGACATTGATGTGGCCGGGGCTGAGGAAACGGCGCTGGGCTGGCTTTTGGCCGGATATCGCTTTGATCGCTACAAAACCGCAAAAACCCCTGATGCACGGCTGAAAGCGCCGGCCGGCGTTCATGCTGACCGGATTGAAGCGATTGCCGCGGGCGAGGCACTGACCCGCGATCTGATCAATACACCGGCCTGCGATATGGGCCCGCATGAACTTGAAGCGGCGTTTGTCGCCTTGGGCAACACGTTTGGTGCTCAGACTCAGGTAATTCGGGGCGATGATCTGCTGACATCAAATTTCCCGATGATCCACGCCGTCGGGCGCGCCTCTGACCGGGCGCCACGGCTGCTTGACCTTCGTTGGGGGCAGGCGGGGCCGCGCCTGACACTGGTCGGCAAGGGTGTTTGTTTCGATACTGGCGGATTGGATATCAAACCTGCATCGTCAATGGGCCTGATGAAAAAAGACATGGGCGGGGCGGCTGCCGTGATGGGGCTTGCCCATATGATTATGGCGCTGGGTCTGCCGCTAAGGCTTAGGGTGCTTGTCCCGGCCGTCGAAAATTCGATTGGCAGCAACGCCTATCGCCCGCAAGACATTCTGACCAGTCGCAAGGGCCTGACCGTTGAGATCAACAACACGGATGCTGAAGGGCGGCTGGTTCTGGCGGATGCACTGGCGCTGGCAGATGAAGAGGCCCCGGATATGCTGATCTCGATGGCCACACTTACAGGCGCGGCAAGGGTTGCAGTCGGCCCGGATCTGGCCCCGTTTTACAGCGACGATGATAAGGTGGCGGCGGCATTTTCAACTGCGGGGCGCGCAGTCGCGGACCCGGTTTGGCGCATGCCCTTCTGGGCGCCTTATGAGCCGTTGATTGAACCCGAGATTGCTGATCTGGACAACGCACCAAGCGGTGGCATGGCAGGATCAATTACCGCGGCATTGTTCTTGCGCCGGTTTGTGACTGCGACCGCGCGCTATGCGCATTTTGATATTTACGGTTGGCAGCCAAAATCCGAACCTGCCCGTCCGAAAGGTGGCGTTGGCCAAGGCACCCGTGCGGTTTTTGCCGCTCTTAAGGACGTGCTTTCGCTATGACCGATCGGCGCCTGTTGCCGGCGAATGGTCGGGTGGCGCATGTGTCGCTGCGAAACACCGTAGACGCGAAACGCTACGTTTCTGGTGAACCCTGCTGCGTTGTCGATCCGGTTGCTGATCTGTTGGCGCAGCCGGGGGGCGCAAGGGACAGGCAGCTGCTGCAGGGCGAAGAACTGCTGGTGCTTGATCGTCATGATGGCGCAGCCTTTGTGCAGGCATCAAAAGACGGATATTGCGGCTATGTCCTGGAAACCGCCATTGGACGCAGCCAGATACCCACGCATTGGGTTAGCGCAGCTGCAACGCATCTTTACCAAGCACCGGATATCAAAGCGCCAGAGATTGTATCGCTGAGCCTTGGTTCGCGGCTGTCGATCAAGTCCGATCAGGGCAGGTTTTTGGAAACAGATCGTGGTTTCTTTGTACCCGCCGCACATCTGCGAAAGATCGGTGATTGGGAAGAAGATCCGGTAAGCGTAGCTGAACGGCTGTTGGGTAGCCCCTATCTTTGGGGTGGCAATAGCCGGGCAGGGATCGATTGCTCGGGGTTGGTTCAGATCGCATTGCAGTCTTGTGGCATCGCCTGCCCGGGCGATAGCGACATGCAAGAAAAAGCCGTCGGCGCGAGTATTCACTTGGATACACCGCCGCGCCGTGGTGACCTGTTATTCTGGAAAGGCCATGTCGCGTTAGCGCGGAATGATGACGAGATTATTCATGCGAATGCGCATCATATGGCCGTCGTCATTGAAAAAAAATCAGTGACAATCGCCAGAATCATCGCGCAAGGCTACGGACCGGTGCGGGCGATCAGGCGGCACTGAGCGTTAAAACGTCACATGGGCAATGACGGCCACCTGTCACGGTCCTGCCTTGCGACCAATAAGGTCAGCTTACCGAGCGGATCATCTTGCGCTCCAGCACCTTCAGCACCGCAGGCAGATCATGACCGCGCCTTAAAATGCGCCCGTCCATCCCAACAACGGCATACATGCCTTGCCGGCCCCGCAATCTTGGCCGTTTTTCGATCCGGTAGATCGGATGCTCAGCCGCACGGCGAAATATTGAAAAAACCGCTATTTCGGACAGGAATGACATTGCATAGTCTCGCCACTCACCTGCGGCGACCATCCGTCCGTACAGTCCCAGAATTTGGCCAAGCTCGGCTCGGTCGAAAACCACCTGCGGGGGTGGGACTGGCTGCTGAGAGAATGGCGTCGGTGGGTGAACCGTCATGGGTTAAATGTTACCGGGCTTTGCGCGCAAATCAACCCTGCCCGTGTTCTGACACGAAATGACCGCAGGCCGGGCGTGATATCAACATCTGTCAGCCGCCTTCATGGACGACATCGTAGTCATAGCAACAATGCTAGGTTCCGGCGGTGTGATTAACAGCCCCCACCCTATCGCACCGCCGGAACTGCATTGCTAACTTCACCCCGCAGGCGCGGGGTTTTTCTTTTTCCTAAGCTTGTACAACTGATCCCAGACGGGCGGAATATTTGCCCTCTTCGGCCTTTGGCGGGCCAAGCGCTTGTGATATGGCGTTGATGCTTGCGGGCGCGTTACCTCGCATGGGCCGTCTGATCGGAACTATTTGTGGGGGGGTGTACGTGAGACAGGCATATCTGTGCGAAGGGTTCCGGACGCCAATCGGACGCTATGGCGGCATCTTGGCGCATATTCGGCCAGATGATCTGCTGGCGGGTGTGATCAGGTCGGTGTTGGCTGCGGCGCCCGGTTTGCCGGGGGACGCAATTGACGAGGTAGTCTCGGGCTGCGCCAATCAGGCGGGCGAAGACAACCGAAATGTCGCCCGGATGGCTTCCCTCTTGGCCGGGCTTCCAGTGACCGTGCCGGGCATGACGGTCAACCGGCTTTGCGGATCGGGGTTGGATGCGGTTGGACAGGCTGCCCGTGCAGTCCGACTGGGCGAGGCTGATGTGATTATTGCGAGCGGTGTTGAAAGTATGAGCAGGGCACCGTTTGTGCTGCCAAAATCAGATTCTCAATTTTCACGAAACACAGAAATATTCGATACAACAATTGGTTGGAGGTTTGTTAACGAGAGATTTAAGGCCGGGTTTGGCGTCGATTCAATGCCCGAAACTGCCGAGAATCTGGCGTCGGAACAGAGTATATCCCGCGCCGATCAGGACGCCTATGCGCTGCGCTCACAGAATCGCGCAAGCCGCGCAGCAGGCTCCGGTCGCTTCGCGCTTGAAATTGTCCCGGTTCGTGTTCCGTCTCGCAATGGCGACTACGTCGTCGTTGATCAAGACGAGCACCCACGCGAAACGACGGTTGAAAAGCTCGGTTCTTTACCAACTCCGTTCCGTGCGGGTGGATCTGTAACAGCAGGTAACGCAAGCGGTATCAATGACGGAGCCGCAGCGGTGATCGTGGCGTCTGAGGATGCAGTGCATCGTTATGGGCTGGTCCCCAAAGCTCGGATCACCGGTATGGCGACAGCCGGTGTTCCACCACGTATTATGGGGATCGGCCCCATTCCGGCCACTGAGAAGCTTCTGGCGCGGCACGGTCTGTCGATAAACGATATCAACTTGATCGAGCTGAACGAAGCGTTTGCGGTGCAGGCCTTGGCGGTTTTGCGAGGGCTTGGCCTGCCGGATGATGCAGAGCATGTGAACCCCAATGGTGGTGCAATCGCGTTGGGTCACCCGCTTGGAATGTCCGGTGTACGTCTGGCGCTGACTGCGGGGATAGAGATGGGTCGGCGTGATGTGGATCGTGCCCTGTGCACAATGTGCGTTGGCGTAGGTCAGGGCATTACCGTACTGCTTGAGCGCGCGTAGCATAGTCGCCGCAGGTTTCAACCTTCACCCCGGTCCGTACAGATCCACAACCGGCGTGTAGTGTGGCCGGTCAACCAAAGCTGCCCTGACAGAACCATCCGCCTGAGACTGCGCCGCCATGGGCATAATAAAGCCAAAGCCGCTCGCCCGTAGTAACCTCCACCCGCCAGTAATCGCGGGTGCCAGAGCGCCATTCCGGTTCGTCAAGCCACCATTCCGGGGCAATCCGTTCCGGGCCGATGCCCGAAGCAGTGGCCAGATCGCGCCGCCGCCAGCGAAAGCACGCGGGCAACATCGGATCTTCGGGGGCGACGACGGGCTCTGAACGAAACAGCACTAAAGGGCGGGGGCGGCGGCCGGGGGGCCATTCAGCCACCGGATCCGACCAGGCAGCGGGTAGGATCAGTGCAGATTTCTCTGGAACATGGCTGTCGGCGGGGGCAAGGCGGGTGATCGCTTCCATCCCGACCCGCGCGCCCAGCTTTGAGATCAGATCATCAAGGCCCCGGTCCGGCCCATTAGATGCCTCAGCCTCAAACGGGCCGCGATGTTGGCTTGGGTGGATGGGTTCAGTCACATGCGCCTCAAGACGCAAGGTGTCTATGCCGAAACCGGGGTCGATCTCGGTCAGTTTCAGCATAAAAAGTGGGCGCAGCTGGTCAGGGTCTGCGGTAGGGCGGGCCAGCCCGAACGCGATTTCTTGCATGGTATGGTCGGTGCGCATCAGCTGCAGGCGCACCTGCCGTGCGCCCTGTGCTCTGGCCTTAAGACGTTCTGCCAGCGCAGGCAGCAACCTGTCGATCCCCGCCATGATGTCTTCCGCCAATCCGATCGGGTCGGGCAAGGTCAGCCGAACGGCGAAATGCAGTGGCGGATGCGCGGGCGAAACCGGCTCTGTCTCGGTGCCCAATGCCTGATCGATCCGCCGGATCAGCTTGATGCCAAAGCGTCGTGCCAGTGCGGCGCGCGGCATGCCCAGCACATCGCCCACATGGCGCAGCCCAAGCCGGGCCAGACCGTTGACCGTTTCCTCATCAATGCGCAGCGCTGCCAATGGCAGTGGCGTCAGGGTCTGGCGCAGGTGGCCGGGGGGCGAGATGCGCACTTTTGGTGCGGGCGGCATCACCGTTAAAGGGGCGGCCCCGCCTTTGGTCCAATGCCGCCGGGCGGCGCGTGACCGGGTGGCGCGCGCCTCTTGATCCACGGCATCGCCACTTCGCAGCACCACCCCGTCGCGTCCGGCATACCGCGCCAGCCCCCAGGCCGCCCCTACGGTATCGGCGATCCCAGCCTCGATGCTCATTCCCAGATCGGCACAATCGGCAGCGGCAGCTTCCAGCACCCCTTCCTCGCCTCCGTAAAGATGAGATGCCCCGCTCAGATCAATGACCAACCCATCGGGGTGTTCTTCGGCGACCCATGGGCTGAACTTTCCCGCCCAACGGCGAAGCGCTGTCAAAAACTGTGCCTCGGCCCGGGGATTGCGCAGTGACGTCATCAACTCCGGGCACATGGCCTGCGCATCGCGCAGCGCCTGTCCGCGCACCAGCCCTGCATTCTCTGCCTCGGTGCTGAGTGAGCTGAGCACCTGCCGGTTGCCCTCATCATCCACCACGGCAAAGGGGCGGGCAGGAAGGCCGCGTTGCTGCCTTATCAGCCGTTCAGCCCCGAAACGGGGAAACCAAAGCGAAAGAATCCGGCGGCTCGGCATATAGAATGTTCCCTTTATGTTCCATTCTATTCATCCAGCTGCCATGAGTCGAGTCGTTCAGCCGCAGCGTATCGCGCTGATGCGGCCGTTCGTGCCAAAGCGCAGGCCGAGATAAGAATGAGGGCGGAAAACATGGGAATAGCTTTCATTGGAATGTCGTTTCCCGAATTGAAATATGTGTCAGTATCGCCCAGGGTCAGGCCAACACAATTTACTGAATGGGAGGAATGAATGAGAACGCGTGCAGCAGTCGCAGTGGCGGCGGGAAAGCCCCTGGAGATTATGGAAGTGAACCTTGCCGCACCAAAGGCAGGCGAGGTTTTGGTAGAAATCAAAGCAACAGGCATTTGCCATACGGATGAGTTCACGCTTTCAGGTGCTGACCCAGAAGGGTTGTTCCCGGCCATTCTGGGCCACGAAGGTGCAGGTGTGGTTTTGGAGTGTGGCCCAGGTGTGACCACGTTGAAGCCGGGTGATCACGTGATACCACTTTACACGCCTGAATGTCGCACTTGCCCCAGCTGTCTGAGCCAGAAAACCAACCTCTGCACCTCGATCCGTGCGACCCAAGGGCAGGGGTTAATGCCTGACGGGACGTCGCGCTTTTCCATGCTCGATGGCACGCCGATCCACCACTATATGGGCTGTTCAACCTTCGCCAACCATACAGTTGTGCCTGAGATTGCATTGGCCAAGGTGCGCGAAGACGCGCCTTTCGACAAGATTTGCTACATCGGCTGCGGCGTGACAACCGGCATCGGGGCGGTGATCAACACTGCCAAGGTCGAGATTGGCGCAAAGGCGGTGGTGTTCGGGCTTGGTGGTATCGGGCTGAATGTGTTGCAAGGCCTGCGCCTTGCGGGCGCCGATATGGTTATCGGCGTCGATCTGAACAATGATAAAAAGCCGATGGCCGAACATTTCGGGATGACCCATTTCATCAATCCGAAAGACTGCGAAAATGTGGTGCAGGAAATCGTAAATCTGACAAAAACCCCCTTCGACCAGATTGGAGGAGCAGACTATTCCTTTGACTGCACAGGCAATGTCAAAGTCATGCGCGATGCACTGGAATGCACCCATCGCGGTTGGGGCCAGTCGATCATCATCGGTGTTGCACCGGCGGGCGCTGTGATCGAAACACGCCCCTTCCAGCTTGTCACCGGGCGGATCTGGAAAGGCACGGCGTTTGGCGGGGCACGCGGCCGGACGGATGTACCGAAAATCGTGGATTGGTATATGGACGGCAAGATCGAAATTGACCCGATGATCACCCATCAGCTGAAGCTGGAGGATATCAACAGAGGCTTTGATTTGATGCATTCGGGCGAGTCAATCCGATCGGTGGTGGTTTACTGACCGGATTTTGCAAATAGGGAACGGCGCGGTAAGGGTCTGGAATTAATATCATTTCCAGACCCAATATGTTCCAGTTTGCTGATCATCTGCGACAGCGTGTATCCAATGCCTGAGAAAGGGATGCCAAATGCACATCCGCCCCGCTTCGGATCGTGATTCAGATCACTTATGGGCAATGCTGAAGCCTGTATTCCGTGCTGGCGATACCTACTGTTTACCGACCGATATCGAGCGTGATGCGGCACTCACATATTGGTGCAAAGACCCGCATGCAGTTTTTTTGGCTGAAACCTGGGGTGGTGTGCTTGGCTCATACTTTCTGACACCAAACCAACAGGGCGGTGGATCGCATGTCTGCAACTGCGGCTTTGTCACTGCATTGGGCGCGCGCGGTAAGGGGGTGGCGCGGCGTATGCTTGAAGATTCGTTGCAGCGCGCCAAGGCTTTGGGCTATCGCGCCATGCAATTCAACTTCGTGGTGTCCAGCAACATCCGCGCTATTACGATCTGGAAGGACTACGGATTTGTGACTGTGGGGCGCCTGCCGAGCGCGTTCTTGCACCCGGTCAATGGGTATGTGGATGCGCTGGTGATGTACCGCGATCTGTAACGGCCAAGGTGAGACGCATTACTTCACGCCGTAGCGTGCCATGAATGTGGATACCGCCCCGTTCGCCACACGGGCCCGGTCCGCTTCGCTATAGTCCAGTTTGATGCCGAAACACACGCATGGAAAGATGTTGGCTTTGCACAGCTCAGCAAACTGGTCAGCGGCCAGATAGATGTCATCAATAACCAGCTCTTGGCGTTCAACGGCCCCGTTGAGATAGGTGGCAAGCCGTTCCCGGATCAGCCCGGGGCCGGAATCGTAGAATTCCTGTCCAAGGCCAGGAAAGCGCTCTGCTTCGGCGACACATATCCGAAATGTCGCGCGTCCAAAGTCCGACAGAAAGAAATCAATAATCCGCCGGGCTGCAACCGGCAGCACACAAGCGGGTGGCGCAGTCAGTGTGACAAGGGCTTCTGCTTCATCCGCCTGTCGCTTGCTTTCTGCTTTTGCCACTTCGATAAAAAGGATCTTTTTATCAGGAAAATAGGAATAAAGCGTGGCTTTTGAAACACTGGCCTCTGCTGCAATGTCATCAACATTTGCACCGTCAAAGCCATCGCGCATGAATACGCGTCGCGCCCCTTCCAGGACCTGATCGTATTTACGCCCACGTTTCGGGGCCAAAACAGGTGCTGCATTCGTCATTTTTTCTCTCCCCACAGGCGATGATAGACTGTGAGGTGTCTGGGCGGCAAGCATTCACATTAAAAGAAAGACGGGCCAAAGCCCGCCTGAAGTGCCCGCAGGGATGTTGCGAGAAAATGGCTATTGCTTGATTGCGTCACATGACGAGACTGTGCCGGGCGCGGTTACGTCAACACAGCTTTGCGTCGTATCTGGCACTGGGGGCGGGAAGGTGAGCCGCGGCAGGTCAAAACCGAAGCTGCCAGCCGAAACAGGCGCGGCCATAAGGCCAAGTGCAATAGCGGCAATCAGAATCCGAAACTGTGCCATTTCATGTCCAATCTGAATTGTTTGTCGTGTGACCATTATCTAAACTTGTCAGTTCACTAATTCAAGATAAAACTGAACTATATAGTTTAGATAAATTGCCGCACCCTATCTTGCCCTGCCCGCACACCCGGCCTAGTTTGGAATCATTCCAAGGAAGGGTGCCATCATGATCCCCGGTTTCGCCAGTCGCCGCCGCTTTTCAGATTTGAGCGAACAAGAAGTGCTCGCACTGGCCATCTCATCTGAAGAAGATGATGCCAGGATATATCGCACTTATGCTGCAAAGATGCGGAGTGAATACCCGGCGTCAGCCGAAGTGTTTGAAGCAATGGCCGCCGAAGAAGACACGCACCGTCATTGGTTGATCGAGCGTCATCGTGCCCGATTTGGCGATCTGATCCCGTTGATCCGGCGCGAACATGTGGCCGGGTTTTACGCACGCAGACCTGTCTGGTTAATCGAAAACCTTGGGCTTGAGCGAATGCGTGCGGAAGCCGAAGCGATGGAGCGCGATGCTGAATCATTCTACCGCCGGGCGGCTTTGGCCACCACGGACGCCGATACGCGCAAATTGCTTGGCGATCTTGCCGCTGCCGAGGCCAAACACGGCCATCGCGCCGGTGAATTGTCTGAGGCGCATTTGGGGGAAGATGCCAAAGGCGAAGAGGATCGCGCCGCCCA
>JBARVN010000031.1:0-8339 GCA_049646285.1 Albidovulum sp.
GCATTCTCGCGTCCCTGACCGATCCGCTCATCCCCGTATGAATACCAGGCGCCGGATTTTTCAACCACACCGGCCTTGACGCCCAGGTCGATCAACTCACCGGTTTTGGAAATGCCTTCGCCATACATGATGTCGAATTCAACCTGCTTGAAGGGCGGTGCCACCTTGTTTTTCACAACCTTGACGCGGGTTGCGTTTCCGACAACCTCTTCACGGTCCTTGATCGCGCCAATCCGGCGGATATCCAGACGTACCGAAGAATAGAATTTCAACGCATTGCCGCCGGTCGTGGTTTCAGGGCTACCGAACATCACGCCAATTTTCATGCGGATCTGGTTGATGAAGATCACCATACAGTTTGAGCGGCTGATGGAGGATGTCAGCTTGCGCATCGCCTGGCTCATCAAACGGGCATGAACGCCAACAGAGCTGTCACCCATATCGCCTTCAAGTTCAGATTTCGGCGTAAGGGCCGCAACAGAATCGACAACCACCAAACTGACGGCACCTGAGCGCACCAATGTGTCAACGATCTCAAGGCCCTGCTCGCCGGTATCAGGTTGCGAGATCAAAAGCTCGTCCAGATTTACACCCAGCTTTTTTGCATATTGCGGGTCCAGCGCATGTTCTGCATCGACAAATGCGCACACACCGCCCAGCTTCTGGGTTTCAGCCACGACATGAAGCGTCAGCGTGGTTTTGCCAGAGCTTTCTGGTCCGTAAATCTCAATGACCCGCCCCTTGGGCAGCCCGCCGATACCCAAAGCGATATCAAGCCCAAGAGAGCCGGTTGAGACGGCTTCAATCTCCATCACCGGATTGTCGGCACCAAGCTTCATGATCGAGCCCTTGCCAAATTGGCGCTCAATCTGTGCCAAGGCACTGTCGAGCGCCTTTTGCTTGTCTGCGCTGCGCTTAGTATCCATGCTCAAAAGATCCGCTGTGGCCATTTTCCGCCTCCTTATTTCACACGCCGTTGGGCGCGGCAATCATTGCTCGTGTTCGCCTCTTGTTCTCACCCTTATGAGATCAAAAAGAGAACATTTCAATCAAAATTTCCTAAAATCAACTTTTTCTCCTTTGGGTAAAGGTTTAGTTAACGGGGTATAGGAATTCTGCACCCGGCTGCGAAAAGGTACATTATGCTCGTCTTTTGGAAGCAACGACTGGTTTACTTGGCCACACCGAAGACAGGCTCAACCGCCATCGAATCGGCCTTGGGTGATTTGGCCAGCGTGGTAATCCAGCGGCCTCCTGAGTTGAAACATACATCCGTGCACCGCTATTGGCGGTTTTTAGCGCCCTATCTGGAAAAAGCGGCGGATGAGGATTTCATGGTGGTCGCTATGATGCGTGAGCCGTTGGATTGGCTCGGCAGCTGGTATCGTTACCGCCAAGGTCACCCCGGCTTGCGCCCTGAACGCAGCACGAAGGGGATGAGTTTCAACACATTTGTGGCCGACTATCTGACGGATCCGCAACCCGATCATGCCAATGTTGGGCGGCAAAGTCGATTTTTGGTACCCGGCAAAGGGCCCGGTGTTGATCGGTTATTCCGATACGATGACATCGGTAGTTTTGTGGGGTTTCTGGAAGATCGGCTTGACTGTGAAATCAATCTGCCACGCCTCAATGTCTCTCCGCCCGGTTCAACGGAGCTCGATGCGGCGTTGGAAGCGCGCCTGCGCACGGAATGCTGGCGGGATTTCGCGCTTTACGACACACTCAAAAACTAGCCTTCGGGTACCCAGCAATTTTCTTAGCCATGCTTTGGCGCCCTAGTGGATCTGCCCTTGGACGGTCGCCGTCAGCTCGCTAAGCGAAAACGGCTTTGGCAAGAATACGGAATTTGGGATTCGGTCGCGTGTTTCAATCAAGCTTTCCTCAGAATATCCCGACACGAAAACCACGCGGGTGTCAGGCCGCACTTTCAGCGCCTCTCTCACCCATGATGGTCCATCCATGCCCGGCATAATGACGTCTGTGACAAACACATCTACCGTCAAAGATTTGTCTTCCAGCATGGCCAGCGCGACTTCGGCGTTTTCGGCCTCAATCACCGTATAGCCGCGCATCCTGAGGGCACGGCTTGCGAAGGCGCGTACCGGCGCTTCATCTTCGACCAGCAGCACAACACCCTCACCCGCCTTGGTCGCCCGGCGCGGCGTAGGGGCAGCGACAGGTTCAGCTTCAACGCATTTGGCTGCGTCATGAGCCGGGAAGTACAAGGTAAACGTCGTGCCCTGGCCCAGAACGCTATCACAAAAGATAAACCCACCTGTTTGCTTTACAATCCCGTAAGCCGTGGAAAGGCCCAAGCCCGTCCCCTCTCCTTGACGCTTCGTCGTAAAGAAAGGCTCGAATATCTTGGGAAGCTTGTCAGGCGCGATCCCGGTGCCTTCATCAGTCACCCGCACCACGACATAGCGGCCGGGGGCAATGCTCGCCCGATCACGCGACAATTCTTCTTTCAACGTTACGGCTTCGGTCTCGATCCGAATGTCGCCCCCACCGGACATAGCATCGCGCGCATTGACCACCAGATTCATGATGACCTGCTCCAACTGTCGTTTGTCCGCCCGGATAGGCCCCAGATCCGGGTCGTGTGACAGTTGCAGACTGACCTTTTCACCCACCAACCGGTTCAAAAGATGTGTCAGGTCTGACAAGGTGTCGCGAAGATCGACAATCTGAGGCTTCAAAGTTTGCTTGCGTGAGAAGGCCAGCAGCTGGCCCACCAGACTTGCCGCACGATTGGCATTTTGGTTGATCTGAACCAGATCTGCATAGTCCAGATCGCTTTTGTCATGGCGCAACAGCAGCAGATCGCAATGGCCCGATATTGCCGTCAAAAGATTGTTGAAATCATGCGCCACACCGCCCGCCAACTGCCCGATGGCCTGCATCTTCTGGCTTTGGACGAACTGCGCTTCGAGTGTTTTCAGCTGCGTTGCATCTGACAAAACCGCCATAAGGGCTGCTTGTCCGTTCTCCATCGACCGGCTGAGCGTGACTTGCAAAAACACATCTTGTTCGTTGCTGCGCATGCGCAGCACTTCTGGTCTTCGGTCTGCGCGCCCGGCCAATGCATCGGCCAGCCAATCATCAACCGGGCGTCCCAGACCTTCCAACAATCCCGAAAATCCCGTGCCGGGTGACACGTCACCCAGCAACGCCCGTGCTGCACGGTTCACCTCGCGCACTTCGCCCTGTGCGGTCAGCCGCACCAAGGCCACCGGCAAGGTTTCAAAGGCCGTTGGATCGGCGGTGTATGGGATTTCGTTTTGCGCCGCAGGCAACAGGTACATTTCCCGGCGACCACGAGAATTCTCAACCACGGCGACCAACGCGCGCACCTGACCATCAGCACCGAAAATTTCCTGTTCTTCGCCGGATCTGACCGGCAGATGTGTAAAAATCCGGTCAATCGTTTTGACACGTTCACCCAATAACCGGCGCAAAGCTTCATTCATGAAAAGAACGGCACCCGTGGTCGATGCTGTCAGCATCGGCAGGCTGATCGTCTCGGCACCGCGCCCGCCGTTGGACCGCTCTGCCATATCCTCAAGCCGCCACAGGAAACGTGATGCGCCCACCCGGTGCACCGCCAGCCGCACATGTCCGCGCCTAGTGACGATATCTTCGCGCGCGGCCCCCTGCCCTTCGGCACGATTTTGCATCCGGTGAAGAACCGAGGCCGGGTTGGCAAAAACCTCAGACAGGGTGCGGGTCAAAGACGCCCCGTCACAACTGCCAAAGCGATCCAGCGCCGCTGCGTTTTGCGTCAAGATCTCACCTTCCGTATCGGTCATGAAACTGGGCGACGTGTCATGATGAATGAAAGCCGAGATCTGGCCTCGAAGGTCCATATCGATGTGTCGGTACCACGCCGTCAGAAGTGTGATGACAAGGCCAAGCGCAAAGAAAATGCCGGAAGCCAAAAGCAAACCAACACCCAACAGATGATCATCAATGAACCATGCCGCCGCTGCAAACGCTGTGCCTGCAACAATCAGATACGTGTTTTTGGGGGCAAGGCGAAGTGCCGTGCGCGATAGCGGTTGCGAAGAAAGCGCCGGATGCGACACCAACATGCCCCTTTTGTTAGATTCGAATTCTGTGCATTCGGACCTGAAATGCTTAAGCACCGATTAATCGGCAATGAAAACAACTTGTGATTGTTTACGTGCGAGATCAGGTGCGCGTCAACTGTGCGCTGAAAAACCCGTCTCCACCAAGGATCGGTGTCCAGACCTGTTGCTGCACCAGTGCCCACGCCGGATGCGCCGACAAGAACGCGCTGATCTGGTTCTGGTTTTCCGCATTCAGCAGCGAACAGGTCATGTAAGCCAGCATTCCACCGGGGGCGACAAGCTTTGCACCTTCGGCCAGGATCGTTTCCTGCGTTCGCAGAAGCGATGAGAGCTGATCCGCAGTCAGCTTCCATTTTGCATCGGGGTCACGGCGCCAGGTGCCACTTCCGGAACATGGCACATCAAGCAGCACCAGATCAAAGGATGTATCCTCAAGATCTTCGGTTGCGCAGATAGACACGTTTACCCCGGCACGTTCGGCGCGGGCAGGCAGGTCGCGCATCCGGTTGGGCAAGGCATCATGCGCAAAGAAGCGGCCATTGGCCTGCGCGGCCATCGCCAGTACTTTGCCACCACCGCCCGCGCAATAATCCAGCACCCGCATACCCGGACGCAGCGGCAGTGCCTCAATGGCAGCTTGCGGGCTTGCGTCCTGAAGCTCAACCAACCCATCGGCGTAAGCAAGGGATGATTTTATTTTCCCTTCCCCATCAACTACTTGCAAAGCGTTCTTCGCAAGGGGATGCGGTTTCGTTTCAATGCCTTCGGCGCGCAGCCGGTCTTGCACGGTATGCCGGTCTTCACTACGGGCATTGATCCGCAATATCACCGGGGCACGGTTTTGCAGCAGACGCAGCACCGGTTCAAACTCATCCGCCAATGCCTCACGCAACTGCGGCGCAAGCCAATCGGGGCAATCGACAGCAACCAGTGCGTCCAGCTGGTCTGGATCCACATCCATACCCGCAACCTCATCTGAGGTGAGTGGTGACGGCGCGTATCCTGCTCCGGTGAAAAACGCTTCCGGGTTTTCGCCCGCCGCCCGCAATGCCCCGATCATCACCGGGCGGCCCGAGGGCGTATCAGCCCCCGCAAGTGCTGCAAAGGACCGCAGGCAGCGCAATGCCCCGTAAACATGATCCCGGATCGCCGCGCGGTCCTTGGAGCCTGCAAAGCGGTTGCCGCGCGCCCAGCCGGTCAATACCTGTTCGGCGGAAGCCCCGGCAATCACCCGATCCAGAATTTCAATCGCCGCCGCGACCCGCGCCGCCGGTGTCATTTCAGCGCGCCTGAATATATCAAGATACCAGCATAATCATTTGACACCATGATATTATATCTGCCGATAATTCGGACTTTCGCGGGTGATCTGAACATCATGCACATGGCTTTCCTTCAGACCCGCCCCGGTAATGCGCACAAAATTGCAGCTCGACCGCATGTCAGCCACCGTGGCATTGCCGGTATAGCCCATAGCGGCGCGCAACCCGCCAACCAGTTGATGCACCACCGCTGCCGCTGACCCCTTGTATGGAACCTGACCTTCGATCCCTTCCGGGACCAGCTTGTCGCTGGCTGCATCTTTTTGGAAATACCGGTCAGCAGAGCCGCGCGCCATTGCGCCAAGCGAGCCCATTCCACGGTAAGATTTAAAGCTACGCCCTTGATAAAGAATAACTTCTCCGGGGCTTTCATCCGTTCCGGCAATGGCCGATCCAACCATGGCGCAAGAGGCACCCGCAGCGATTGCCTTGGCAAAATCGCCGGAATATTTGATGCCGCCATCGGCAATCACCGGAATATCCCCGGCTTCCCCAGCCGCATCCATGATCGCCGTCAGCTGTGGAACGCCCACACCGGCAACGATCCGCGTGGTGCAAATCGAACCGGGTCCGATCCCAACCTTGATCGCATCGGCCCCCGCGCCGATCAGCGCGCGGGTCGCTTCCGCCGTGGCGACGTTGCCAGCCACGACCTGAACCGCGTTTGAGAGCGCCTTGATCCGTTCAACCGCGCGCGCAACACCTTCGGAATGGCCATGCGCTGTATCAATCACCACCATATCAACACCGGCATCAATCAGCGCCTGACTGCGTTCAAACCCGGCATCGCCTACGGTCGAGGCTGCGGCCACACGAAGCCGTCCCAGCTCATCCTTGCACGCATGCGGGTTGAGCACCGCCTTTTCGGTGTCCTTCAGCGTCAGCAGGCCTGTCAGCTTGCCCTGAGCGTCCGTCACAAGAAGTTTTTCGATGCGGCGGGCTTTCATCAGGCTTTTCGCTTCTTCCAGCTCAGCCGGTTCGCGCAAGATCGCCAGATTGTCCGACGTCATCATCGCTTTGACAGGGGTGCGATCATCCGAGGCAAAGCGCATATCGCGGTTGGTAACAATCCCCACGACCCGCCCTTGATTATCGACAACAGGAAACCCGGTGACGCTGTAGCGCTCTTGTAAAATTTTGGCATCGGCCAAGGTCTGGTCCGGCGTCAGGGTGATGGGGTTAAACACAATCCCGCTTTCAAACCGCTTTACGCGCCGCACCTCGGCTGCTTGCAGTTCAATATCCAGATTGCGGTGAATCACCCCAATACCCCCGGCCTGTGCCATCGCGATCGCCATACGCGCTTCGGTCACGGTATCCATGGCCGACGACAACAAGGGGATGTTCATCCGGATCGATTTTGTCACAAATGTCGACGTATCGGCATCAGACGGCAGAACGCTGGACGCGGCCGGAACCAGAAGCACATCATCAAATGTGAGAGCCTCGCGAATCTCCATGGGGGACCTCCATAGGGTGCTTTCGTTTGGCGCTTCCCTGTTTCATGCGAACCCATAGATGGCAAGCCCTAATTCCTCAAGACCACTTGCACAGGGGCTCAGAGCCGTGTTCAAACCACGTAAAGGAGTGCAGCTATGCGTGTCGCAATTGTCGTCAATACCGAAGACATGCGCCTTGGCTTGTTGGGGCAAGCTCTGACCGAAGCACGTGCAACGGTAACGCCCTATCATCCCAGGCGTGGTGACGGTCTGCCCGATGATATTGCGGCACATGACGCGCTTGTCGTTATGGGGGGTGAACAGTCCGCGCGCGATGATCTGCGCCATCCCTACTTGCCCGATCTGGCCGAATTGATGCGTCGCTGGACTTATGCGGATAAGGCAGTTCTGGGCATTTGTCTTGGCAGCCAATTGCTGGCGCGGGGGCACGGAGCCGACAATCATTTGGGAGAGGCCCGTGAATTTGGTTGGCGGCCCATTCGCCCCACTGAAATCGGCCGAAAAGATCCGGTTATCAGCGCCTTGGGCGAACAAAGCGCCATATTTCAATGGCACGGCGATACGTTCGCACTGCCAGATGGTGCCGTCCATTTGGCCAAAGGCGATGCGGTGGCACATCAGGCCTTTCGCATCGGTCGCGCCGCGTACGGAACCCAATTCCACTTCGAGGCGGGTCGAGAGGTTGTCGCGGACTGGACCGCAACCTTTGCCGATGACACAGAAGCCATGCAGCCCGGCTGGACTGCCGTTCATCCATTGGAGGCAGAAAGGCATGGACCCGAAGCGGATGCCGTCGGGCTGGCCATGTCGCGGGCATGGATTGCACAGATCCAAGGCTAAACGTTTCGCGATTAAGTTGATGCAGGCTGAGTGCGAAGTGCTCTAAGACCGAGATGGCGGCCCAATTTTTCCGGGCTTGCCTTCGGCACCAGTGCAGCGTCCCGACAAGTCGCTGCTCGAAACCGCCGCAAAACCAAAAATGCAGCAGAATGGTCGACTGATACAGCCAAAAAAAGGGCATTTGCGGCTCCAAAAATAATTATTGCATCACTTGATGACATTTCGCACTATCACCTCATGAATGCAGAACCCGTTCAGGCACTTCATACGGAACAAGACTTGCGCACGGCAAGGAACGATACAGAATTGGCCGTTCTGTCCGGGATGCTGGCGGCCTCAAATGATGCCTGCTGGTGCATGGAATTCGGATTGCCGGTTGATCTGGCCACACCGGATGCGGAAGTTGAGCGGCAGATTTTCGAAAACGATCCGGTCTGGCGACACTGCAATCAGGCCATGGCGCGGCTTTATCACCTGCCGGCCGGTGCGGATATGAACGCCCGCCCGGTGCATGAGATTTTTCCGCGCAACCGGCAAAACGAGGATTTCATCCGCAATCTGATCGCCAATGGGTTTGAGGTCGATGCCGCCCCGGCGCTTGACCGTCGATATGACGGTATGGA
>JBARVN010000032.1:0-5569 GCA_049646285.1 Albidovulum sp.
AAAGATCAGTTTCAGCGTGTGGGGAAGTTGTTCGAATACGATAGTGGTGACGTCGCGACCCGAAAAGACATCAACCCCCAGATCACCGCGCAGCAATCCGCTGAAGTAGATGAACAATTGCTTGGGACTGGATTGATCCAAGGCCATTTCAGCAATGAGCTTGGCCTTGAGTTCGGGTGTCGCGCGCGGCCCCAGCATGATTGATACCGGATCACCGGGTCCCGCGCGGATCATCAAGAACATGACCGTAACGGCCACGACCAGAATAAGCGCCGCAAGGGCAAATCGTTTGAAAGCGAATTGAACCATTGCGACGCTCCTTTTTATTATGCTTTGCCGAAGTAACGCAGCAAAGGCAGACCATCGGGGCGCAGAGCAGGAGCCACGCGCGACGAATGCACAACCGGCGTCGCCTCGTGCGTGATAAAGCGGTAAGCGCCGCTTTCTTCCATCAGGTCTTGCGCGCGGCGATACATCTCATCGCGCTTGGCGTTGTCCGATTCAGCCGATGCCGCTTTGTGCAGCATGTCGAACTCTTCATTGCGGAAGCGTTCCCAGTTCCAGATGCCGGCCTGTTCGGTGGTGAACCAAGCCGTCGCATAGGACGGATCTGGCGCCATCGAGAAGCGGTTGAGCACCAGTTGCAGGTTTTCATTGTCTCCGCTGGCCCAGAAAGCACCGGATTCCAGAAGGTTAATCTCAACCGTGATGCCGATCTGCGCAAGCGTCGCCTGAATGATCTGTGCCGTTGTGGTGAACTCGGTCTTGTTCAGCACATCCAAGGTCAGGCTGACATTGGTTTCACCGGATTCAGCCAGCAATTCAGCAGCCTTCGCAAAATCGGCTTCCGGCGCGACCATTTCGGTTGGACGATGGCCGATCAGGCCGGGTGCGATGATCCCGGTTGATGGGGCCACGGCGCCAAAATAGGCGGCCTGCAGGATCGAAGGCACGTCGATTGCGTGTTGGATGGCCTGACGCAGCTTGATGTTTTGCAGCTTCGGATGGTCAAGGTTCATACCCAGCCAGACGTAATAAAGCGATGGGTTCTCGATCAGTGATCCGCCATTCGGCACGCCTGCACGGTAACGCTCGACCGAACCCAGTGAGACGCGGGTCAGGTCCAACTCGCCCGCATCAAAGGCAATCTCGGCGGTGTTTTCATCGTCAATCGGCAGAATTTCGATGGTATCCCACGCCGGTGCATCGCCCTTCCAGTCTGGGTTGCGCTTCAGCACGGTCTTTTCCTTGGCGCTCCAGCTGTCGCGCAGGTAAGGGCCGGATTCAGCAACCGGATCGGTGCCGATGCGTCCGCCCGCAGCCTCGGTCGCGGCCTTAGAGACGATGTTGCCGGTGATGTAGGGCAGGGCGATGGTCCAAAGCGGCGCAAAGGGGTCGTTCAGCACGATTGTGCCTTCGCGCTCGCCTGTCACTTCGACGTGGCTGAGCGGACCCATGTCTGGTTTGTTCGGGGATTCCGTCGCATCCGCGATGATCCGTTCGAACGAGAATTTCACGTCCTCGGCTGTCATTGCACCGTGGCCGTTGGTGAAACCGATATCATCGCGCAGGGCGAAGTTGATATGGGTGGCATCCGCCTGTTCGATCATTGCAGCGGCATCCATTTGCCAGCCCCATTCGGTGCCCGGCTTGTATTGGATCAGTTTGTTGTAAACCGATGCATGGATGTTTTCATCGACCACACCGACGCTGTGCGCGGGGTCCATCGTGCTCAGGTCACCATAGGACCGGATGCGCAAAACACCGTCTTCTTGCGCCATTGCGCGGCTGGCCCAGCCCATTGGCAGCATCGACGCCGCCCCAAGTGCCGTGGCACCTTTCAGAAAGCTACGGCGTCCGACGGATGCCTTTTTCCACTCAAGTCTCATATCTGTTCTCCCGGTTGATGAGTTAGTGAAGCCCGCGCGGAATGGTCTGCATCCATTCTTTTGTCAGGACTTCGGTTTTGTCCGTGCCTTCGACAGCACGCAGATTGCGATGCAGATAAAAATTGTCCGCATCACAGGTCATGGTATTTTCGGTTTCGATTTCAACGCACCAGTCGCCGCGTTGAAAGGTAAAGACCCACTGAGCCTCAAACCGCGCGGCGGTCGGGTCTGTCGGGTGGATGGAATAGCGCGTCGTCACATGGCTTCCGACTTCCAGCCCGTGATAGGGATCGCGTGTGGCGCCGTAATCGTCAAAGGTTTCTTGCACGATCACACCGTTTGCCATGACGTCGGTGCGGGCTGTGGCCGCCGGTGCGCGCAGAATGCCTGCCGCAAGGGTCGGAAACGGTTGTGGCGCCGTCGGTGCCGAAGGCTCAACTTCCGCCAAAACGGTTCGCACCGGTAACTCCAGCGAACATTCGGGCAGATCAAGCGTCAGGGACGTGGCCGTTGGCGAAGGCCAGACGATGGGCCAGTAGCTGTTGGACAATGCCAGACGCAGCCTGTGGCCCGCCCGCAGCCTGTGGGCACATTCGTTAAGCGCGATGCGGGCACGGTAGCGGTGCCCCGGCACCAGCGCCTGGGGTGTTTCGTGGCTGCTATGGTGGGTCAGGTTCAACGGCCGGTAACTGATCCGTTGCGACACGCCGTCAGGCGAGACGTCGCAAAGACGCGCCACGATCTGCGCCACGGGGGCATCCGACGTGAATGCAATGTTAAGAACCGCGCGCCCCAGCAGTTCCAGCGGCGCATCTATCGGCAAATCAAAACACACCGACAGCGCATCATCACCGCTTTGATCGCCGGGCAGTTCATTATCAACACGCATGCCCGCACAGAACACGCCGCTTGCCAGCCCCACCTGTGCAGGCGTGGACAGATGGCACGCACCCTCATGTGGCGCTTGTTCCAGACGGCCATCACCCATATAGAATCTTTGCTGGGTCACGTTGGGCGAAGGCCACTCCGCCTCTGCAATCCAGCGGCCCTTACGGGGTTTGTTCTGGGCGGTCGGGTTGAAATGCTCTTGCATAAAGACACGGTAATCCGGCAGGTCTTCAGCGCCGTTCTGTTCGCCCTTCAGCCAGCGGTCAAACCAGCCCAGAACCTCGGAATGGAAATCCGCAGCCCCCAGTTTGGAGATATGCGCATAGCGATGCTCCCACGGTCCCATCAGCGCTTTTGCAGGGCCGCTCAGGTTCGCGGCCAGCTGCGAAGGCGCATTCACATAGGCATCGGCCCAACCGGTCATCGCCAGAACCGGCACGTTGATCCGCGCATAGTCTTCGCAGACCGATCCGTGTTTCCAAAACGCGTCCCGCGTCGGGTGAGCCAACCAGTCAGCCGCCATAAAGGGCAGCGTTTCCATGCGCTTGATCCACTCGGTGCGCCAGTCATCCCGCAGCGCCGGGTCAGGTGGTCGCGACAGATAGGCAAACATCTGCCCCGCCCAATTTGCATTGTCGCTCAGCAGGCAGCCGCCCATATAGTGAATATCATCGCTGTAGCGGTCGGTTGTCGAGGCCACGCTGACAACGGCCTTCAGCGCTTCGGGCTGGCGGTAAGCCAGTTGCAGCCCGTTAAAGCCGCCCCATGAAATCCCGATCATGCCGACCTTGCCGTCGCACCAGTCTTGCGACGCGATCCATGCCAGAACCGCCTCTCCGTCACTTAGCTCCTGCTCGGAATATTCATCGTCAAACACCCCGTCAGACTCGCCCGTGCCGGCAATATCGACACGCACACCGGCATAGCCGGCCTTGGCGAAAACCGCATAGGTGGTCTCGTCGCGCGGCGCTGTGCCATCGCGCTTGCGGTAAGGGAGGTATTCGAGGATCGCGGGCACAGGGCCAAGGCCACTGGGCATCCAGATGCGGGCCGCCAACCGGCGGCCATCCGGCAAAGTGATCCATTCGTTCTCAATGATCTCTGTGTGTCGCATGTGCCCCCCTCCGCGACAGAAGTGAACGGATTCCATTGCACGAAGCAATTGCGCGAGTATAAGCTATTGTTAGCGACTATTCGCACTTACGCTATAACTCGCTTATGAAATGACGGTATGAGCCAGAACTTCGCAATAAATCTTAGACATGTCTGTGCCGAACGGGTGTCGGTTGCCCAGATCTGCCGGGAAATCGGGATCAACCAACAGCAGTTCAACCGCTACCTTAGCGGTGCAGGCCTGCCCTCGGCCCACAATCTGCGGCGGATTTGCCTGTATTTCGATCTGCAAGAAAGCGATCTTCTATCCGATAGCGAGGCCTTCGCACATAAACGCGGCCAGTTGAACAAAAACCGCCCGAGCGCCCACAAAGACCCCTTTGCAAGTGCCTTCCCCGGTGACCTCGCCCGCCTTCGTCCCTTTGTCGGCGCCTATAACATCCACTTTATGTCGCCGTCCTGGCCGGATTGCATCATGATCGGCGCGTCTTTTCTGGACGACCTCGGCGGACAGGTGAGCGTCCGCACCATCGAACGCGGCGTCGGGCCAGAGCAGGTGTCTCTGCAGCGCACAAGATATGACGGCAGAGCGGGGTATCACGGCAGCCGCATCTTTGTCGTCGAGTTCGAGAGCGAGCAAGAAGGCTCCATCACCGAAACGGTCCTCTATCCAGCCCACCGCCAGCAACGCACCTATCTGCGCGGCATGACAATTGGGCTTGCTTGGCGGCCCAGACGGATGCCCTATTCCGGTCGCGTCATATGGAAACGTGCGGAAGGGTCCGCATCTGTGCGCGACGTGCTCAAACGGTGCGGGGTCTATCCTATCGAGAACAATGCCATTGATCCGATTGTCCGAAGCTTCCTTTTGGAAAAATCAGGCCTGCAAGGCGAGAACTGAAACCACCCCTTGCTGCAACGTCGCGAAGGCCAGAAATCTTCGCAGACCGGGCGCGCTATACCTGCACCGATATGGCCACGCCCTGCGCCTTCGCCCGCACCACAGCCGCGCTGGCAACCGCAAGGTCTTGCAGCCCAACGCCGGTGCCGTCGAACAATGTGATCTCGGTATCCGACTTCCGGCCCGGCGACATGCCAGCGATGACCGCCCCGATCGACGTGATCTGGTCGGCGGTGATAAGCCCCGCGGCCACCGCATGCTGCGCCTCGCCCAGCGTGACAGATTGGGCAACCTCATCGGTGAAGACACGGGCGCGGGCCAGAAGGGCAGGTTCCACCTCTTGCTTGCCGATGGTGTCGGTGCCCATGCAGGCCAGATGCGTGCCGGGGCTGACATGGGCATCCATCAGCGATGCGGCAGGTGATGAGGTGATGGTGATGATCACATCCGCCTCAACCATCCGCTCCAGCGGTACCGCCTCAAAAGGCAGGCCCAGTTCGGCGGCAATCTCGCCCAGCTTGGGCAGCATCTCAGGGTGCAGGTTCCACGCGATCACCTTTTCGAAGGCGCGGGCTTTGACCGCCGCGCGCAGCTGATATCCCGCCTGATGCCCGGCCCCGACCATGCCCAGAACTTTGGCATCTTTGCGCGCCAGCCGGTCGATAGAGATGGCCGAGGCCGCAGCGGTGCGCAGCGCCGTCAACAGGTTGCCGCCGACCATTGCTGTAGGCTTGCCGGTTTCGGGATCGAAAAGAAAGATCGAGGATTGGTGGTTGAT
>JBARVN010000033.1:0-11753 GCA_049646285.1 Albidovulum sp.
CCGCCATCGGTGGCGGATCGAATGCCATGGGGCTGTTCTACCCCTTCCTTGACGACAAATCGGTGCGCATCATCGGGGTTGAGGCGGGCGGCAAGGGCGTGGATGACCGTATGGAGCATTGCGCCAGCCTGACGGGCGGGCGCCCCGGCGTGCTGCACGGCAACCGTACCTATCTGTTGCAAGACCTTGATGGCCAGATCCTTGAAGGGTTCTCAATCTCCGCAGGGCTGGACTACCCCGGCATAGGCCCGGAACACGCCTGGCTGCATGAAACCGGGCGCGCAGAATATGTCTCGATCACCGATACCGAAGCGTTGGAAGCGTTTCAGCTGTCATGCGCGCTGGAAGGCATCATTCCGGCGCTGGAACCCAGCCATGCACTGGCCCATGTAATGAAGATCGCGCCCGAATTGCCGGCCGACCACATCATGGTGATGAACATGTGCGGCCGTGGCGACAAAGACATTTTCACCGTCGCCAAGCACCTTGGCTTTGATATGAAGATCTGAACGGCAGGCGGAAAGCCGCCCGCCGTTTGCCTCCAGAACCGTTCCAATATCCGGTATTATTGTCTGTCGCGGCTTTCCGCGCATGGCAAGGCTTTCTCTGTATTGAACATTGTGCCGCAGCCAATGCCGCCACGCGAACATCCGCCCAGATCCGGTGGGCGCACTGGATTGTTGGGCTGCATCGGCGCAAGTATTTGGCTGTACGGTGATGCCCCGACGACCTTCCAAGTCAGGGCACCGCGCGCTTGCGTACATTTGAAATTCCTGACTGGCATGCAATTCCGCAGCCAATCAATCAAAGGAAATCGCGATGAAATATTCCATTATTCTAGCAGCAGCATTGGCTGCAATGACGGGCCATGCATTTGCAGAAGACAGCGGCGGCGCACAAGGCGGCGACACCAGCTGCACCTCGGGTGAGCTTTCCTGTGGTGGCGAAGGCGCAGGAGACGGTGGCCGCGAAGGTGGCGAAGGATCAGGCGGCGAGCGCGAAGGCTCAGGTGGGGATGGCTCCGGCGGCGAAGGCTCCGGTGGTGAAAGCTCCGGCGGTGAAGGATCAGGCGGCGAAGGCTCCGGTGGCGGCGGTGAGCACTCCGGCGGTGAAGGCTCGGACGGCTGAACAATCCGCAATGATCTGTGACGCCGGGCCAAGCGCCCGGCGGCGCGAACGGGCAGGCTGACGCCTAAACCAAGGAACTATAGCGATGCGCCACGTCACGTTTCGGCCCGGTGATCGATTCGTTTGCAGCCAGATCGCCACGGCCCTGTTCACCAACGGCCCGCTTGGCTTGAGAATTAGTGGCCGAGGCAAATGGCCAAAAAACCGCCAACCGTAGCCAATAATGACGAAAACCTGCCCAAATTGCGCCATTGATGTCCGTGCGTGGCTGATAAACCCCATTATAAACTCTGGTTTAGGCCCATTGCTCTTGGGTTTATGGTCACCAGGGATGGATCTGCGTCAGAAATATGAACGTGCTGCTTTGGTTTAGACGGAACAAGCGGCGGCACAGCAGCCAGACGTAACAAGCACCTAAGGGGTAGACGATGATCCACTTTCCCGGAATTTCGACTTCGGCACACAAGCCCGTTTTTTCACAGCACCCGACAACGAACCTGGGGCCGGTCGTTCAACGGCACATTCAAGCGCTTCGTCTCGAAGGGTATGAAGAGATCGACGTGCGATGGAACAGTGTGGCACTGTGCATCGAAGCCAAGAACGGCGACAACATCGTACGTTTGGAATGCGATCCGACCGGACGCACCAGATCCGAGCGAGTCGTGGGGCCGGGTGTTGTCATCAAGCGCACCTTCGCGGCAGACGGGCTTACCGCCGTTTCGGAAGAAATCATTGATATTTTGGAAGATCGTTAACCATTAGGCGACACTGGGCGCACAATCACCGGCATTTCTTGCCTCAGACCTCCTTTTTAACCATGTTTTGTGCAGTAATTATTTGAGTGACGTGAAGATGAACAGGCGTGTTTTTCTGTTTTCAGTTGGAAGCTGTCTGACTTTCATGGCATCGCCCGCCTGGGCGCTGTCTCATGAAGATCGCATTACCGCTGAACTAGCCAAACTGGGCTACAGGGTTACAAAGCGCTCTCGTACATGGCTGGGCCGCGTTCGGCTGAGCGCGGTGAAGGGTACCAACGTCCGCGAACTGGTACTGGATCCATCTTCCGGCGAAATCCTGCGCGACTATACCGACAATCTGAAAGACGACCGCACCGCATCGAATGATGGAAACGGCGCTTCTGGTGGTGGCGAACCATCCAGTGGTGGCGAACCCTCGGGCGGTGGTGAACCATCCGGTGGTGGCGAACCCTCGGGCGGTGGTGAACCATCCGGTGGCGGCGAGCCATCGGGTGATGGCGAACCTTCAGGTGGCGGCTACGGCGGCGGCAAAGGCGACGGTTCCGGCAAGGGCGGCGGCAAGGGCGATGGCTCCGGCAAGGGCGGCGGCAAGGGCGACGGTTCCGGCAAGGGCGGCGGCAGGGGCGACGGTTCCGGCAAAGGCGGCGGCAGGGGCGCTGCAGGCGGATCGGAGAGCGGCGTTGAAAAGTAATCTGTACCTTCAACCAAAGCATCGCCACCGTGCCTGGGAGTGTGTGTAATGAAACGCACGCTCATGCGCGACATCGCATCGGTCATGGTATTGCTGTTTATCCAGCTGGCTTGTGCTGCATTTTTTGTCAGTGAAACGGTGATGACGCTGCTGGGTATCCAGCACAAACCGATCAGCTGGGAATTGAAAGAGATTTTGGAAATCGGCGCGGCCCTTGGGCTGGCCTTTGGCGCCATCTTGGGCACCATTGTCCTGAGCCGGATTGCGCGGCGTCAGAAGCGCGCCGAAGAACAGCTTCGTCAGGTGTCTGGCGCGTTCATGGAGCTGATGCAGTCGCGGTTCGAAGACTGGGGGCTGACCATCGCTGAACGCGACGTCGCCTTGTTTGCGGTAAAGGGGATGAACACCCAGGAAATTGCATTACTGCGCGGCACAGCCGGTGGTACGGTCAAAGCTCAGACCAATGCCATTTACCGCAAGGCCGGTGTGACCGGCCGACCTCAGCTGCTCAGCTTGTTTATCGAAGACCTGATGGACGATGCGATGATGCCGCAACCCTATATGACAGCGTCGGAATCTGACGCAGCTCCCGAATTGGCCTACGCTGTCGGTTAAAGCCTTTCTGGCTTTGTTGAGATGTGAACCCGGAACGCAATCGCCTCAGTGCGACACATAGCGGCGTAGCACGTCCAGCGGCACGATATCTGTGGCGCGCATATGCGTCGCTTCCAACCTGACCATCGGCGCACAGTCCTCGGCATGGGCTTGTAAAAAACGCGCCGCGCACAGGCACCAGTGGTCCCCCGGCTTTAGGCCGGCAAAACCAAACTCGGGACGTGGTGTGGAAAGATCATTCCCAAGATACTTGGATAGGGCAAGGAACTCGGCGGTCATCACCGCGCAGACCGTATGACTGCCTTGATCCTCGGCACATGTGTTGCAGTGCCCGTCCCGAAAAAATCCGGTGACAGGCGCGGTCGAGCAAGGCTCTAACGCACCGCCAAGCACATTGATCGAAGGATCTTTTTCCATTGTCGTCCCTAGGCTATCACGCGGTGGCACCAATCATGCCGGAATTTTGGTTGTCGCGCCTGTGTCGGCCAACAGGTCATCCGACATACGTACTGGACCTACCCTATCACCATTCGGTCCGACAAAACCTATTTGAATCGATCCATCAGACGTTGCAACGGCGAGCGGGTTTCGACATCTGGCAGGGCAGCGGGTGCCGTTGCAACCTTGTCGGTCGGAGCGGGTTTGGAGGCTGGCGGCGCGGTGCCTGTTCCACTGCGCGGCGGAGACATGCGCAGGCCAACAGCGTTCAAAAAGCGTGCAGTGTCTCCGCCCGCCAGCGCCACGGCCCCATCCGAGATGCCGCGCAGAAGGTCGTCAATCCAGTCCTGATCCGCCTTGGCGAAGTCAGACAGGACATAAGCCGCAACCCGATCCTTGTGCCCGGGATGCCCAATCCCGATCCGGACCCGGTGGTAAGCTTCGCCCATATGTTGGTGCAGGGATCGCAACCCATTGTGCCCGGCATGGCCGCCGCCGGTTTTGCTGCGGATCTTGCCCGGCGCGAGATCCAGCTCATCGTGGAACACGGTTATGTCGTCCGGCTCACACTTGTAAAACCGCGCCGCCGCGCTGACCGACTGACCCGAGAGGTTCATGAAGGTTTCCGGCTTCAAAAGCACCACACGTTCGGACCCAAGCGTGCCTTCACAGACGGAGCCCTGAAATTTACCGCGCCACGGGGAAAAGCCGTGATCGCTTGCGATCCGGTCCACGGCCATGAAGCCGATATTGTGCCGGTTGCCCGCATATTTCTGACCCGGATTGCCGAGCCCCACAAAAAGCCGCATGTATTTGTCCACCGCGCTACGTGCCGCCACCCTAAGTCTGACCGCTTGGCGACGCAACTGCACCGGGCCGGGGCAACAATTGTCGCGCCCAAACGCAATACGGGGCCCGAAGGCCCCGTATCTGTCCAATGCGCATAGGCGCCAGGATTATTCTTCGGTTGCCGCTGCTTCTGCTTCCTCACCGGCATCGGCGCCAGCTTCGGCTTCGGCAGACTTCAGACCCGAAGGTGCCGCGATGTTGGCGATGACGAAGTTCCGCGCGATGGTCGGCTTGGCGCCTGCGGGCAGCTTGATATCATTGATGTGGATCACATCGCCAATATCAAGACCGGTCAGGTCAACCGTGACGTGATCCGGAATATCTCCGGCGGTCACTTCCAACTCGACTTCATTGCGCACCACAACCAGTGTGCCGCCGCGACGGAAACCCGGTGCCTGATCCTGGTTGATGAAATCAACGTGGATGAAAAGGCTGATCCGTGATGTCCGCTTAAGACGCATCAGGTCGAGGTGGCGCGGCAGATCTTTCACAACGTCGCGCTGGACGTTGCGGCAGATCACCCGCACATCTTCATGGCCTTCAACCTTAAGGTTGAAAAGCGTCTGAAGGAACCGGCCCTGCTTAAGCCGCTTCAAAAGGGTATTGTAGTTCACGTTGATCGCGACCGGATCTTGTCCGCCGCCATAAACGATTCCGGGTACGTTGCCCTCACGACGAGCTTGACGAGCGGCCCCCTTGCCTGTCCCCGTCCGTACCTCGGCAACAAGATCTGGGATCTCACCTGCCATTGGTCTCTCCATAGGTTAGATTGGGCATCCTCCAAGGGTGCATGCCCGTGAAGCGCGCCGTATAGAGCGGAAAGGGCCGGAAGGAAAGAGGATTCGTGCAGCTTTTGCGCCTAGCTATAGGCATCCAAAAACCCATTGGGGATCAGCAGATCGCGCCGCCCAAGATCCTCGACACGGATCTTTCCGCACAGCGCCATCGAGGTTTCCATTTCCTTGCGGATCAGCTCCAGCGCGCGGGTCACCCCCGCCTCGCCCATCGCGCCCAGCCCGTAGATATAAGCCCGCCCGATCATCACGCCTTTGGCCCCCAAAGCCACCGCTTTCAGCACATCCTGACCCGAACGAATGCCACCATCCATCCACACGTCAACCTTGTCGCCAACGGCTGCCACAATCTCGGGCAACATCCGGATCGACGAAAGCGCGCCATCAAGTTGTCGTCCGCCGTGGTTGGAAACCACAATCGCATCGGCACCAAGACTGGCCGCCATTTCAGCATCCTCAACATCCAGAATGCCTTTCAAGATCACTTTGCCGCCCCACATATCCATCAGCTTTTTGATCTTGTCCCAATTCAGCGCCGGATCGAACTTTTCCGCCGTCCATGCGCCCAATGAGGACGGATCGCTGACGCCATCGACATGGCCCACAATATTGCCGAAGAACCGCCGCTTGGTGCCCAGCATCTCCAGCCCCCAGCCCCATTTGGTGGCGAGGTTTAATATGGTCGGGATAGTGAATTTCGGCGGCGCTGAAAGGCCGTTTTTCAGATCCTTGTGGCGTTGGCCCATCACTTGCAGATCGACCGTAATCACCAGCGCCGAACAGCCCGCAGCCTTGGCGCGGTCGATGATCCGTTGGTTAAAGTCATCGTCATTCAACGCATAGATCTGAAACCAGAAGGGGGCGTCTGTATGTTCGGCCACGTCTTCGATCGAACAGATCGACATGGTTGACAGCGTATAGGGCACCCCGAACTTCGCCGCCGCGCGCGCGGCCTTGATCTCGCCATCCGCGCTTTGCATCCCGGTGAACCCAACAGGCGCAAGGGCCACGGGCATCGCCACATCTTTACCCAGCAGGATTGCGGCGGTGGTGCGCCCGGTCATGTCCACGGCAATCCGCTGGCGCAGCCGGATCTGCGCAAAATCCGTGACGTTTTCGCGAAATGTCTGTTCCGTCCAGCTGCCCGATTCCGCGTAGTCATAAAACATGCGCGGCACGCGCCGTTGGTATTGGCGCTTCAGGTCTTCGATGCAGGTGATCACGGGCATGCGCGGCTCCTGAGGTTATTGGTAAACTTCCATTACCAATTTTTGCCTGTCGGGGCAACGGCGCCCTAAGGCTGAATCAGCCGGCCCGCCAATCGGTTCGCCACATCCTGCCCGCTTTGATAGGCGCCATGCGCGGTGGCGTACCATGGCCGCGAAAACGCTTCGCCTGCAAAGGCAATTACGCCTGTATCCAGCGCAATCATATCGCGGCGGTTCTGCGCGGCACCGGGGCGGGCATTGCTATACCCACCTTGCACAAAAGGGTTGGTCTGCCAGCGTGTCACCGCGGTGCCGCAGATCAGCTTTCGGACATCCGACCCAATGGCATGGGCCAGGTTTTCTACGGCAAACGCGGTCATCGCCTCTTCCCCGGCACTCACCAGATCACGCGCGTCAGTGCCTGCCACATGGGCAATCAACAGCGGCGTCTTAGTGCCCGCGATCTGAAAGAAAATCGGGCTGGCACCCGCATCGGCTTGCACCCAAATGCCCAGATTGTCACCCAGATCGAAGGGGGCTTGGTCAAGCGCGATGGCTATCTTCTCATAGGTCCCGCATGGCACGCCTTCGACCAGCTCCAACATCTGCTGCGCCGGGCCGTCTGGCAATGCGATCCGGCCCGACCGCAGCACATTCGTCGATACGGTAACGATGGCGGCGCGCGCCTCCAGCGTGCCGGTCCCTGTGTGCACCCTGACACCGCCCTGATGATGCGTGACGCCTGTCACCTCGGTGCTGGTGCGGATCGGCAGCCCTGCCGCCATCCGCATGATCAGATCGCCGTAGCCCGAGGTGACCACCCAATTCACGCCGGTATCGTCATAATCACCATAGCCCGCGGCCGAGGCCTGTTCAGGATCCTCGCTGCACATCAGCTGCACCAGCGTTTCGGCGAAAGCAGACCCAATGCCTTTCGGTGCAGGGATAGCAGAGATCGGAACATCGCGGCCCTGGCGCGAAGCCTCATAGATGGCGTCGAACCTGTCGGCGATACTTCGATGAACGGTGTCGCGCTCCACGGCATTCAACCACCGGCCCTCAGACCAGATCAGAACCTTCTCACCACGGTCGTCGCGCTCATAGACCGTGCCAAGCCGGTCAGCCCAGCCGACCAGTGGATTGACATCGGCGCAATGAAGCCAGCCGCAGCCCTGATCCCACTGTCCGGGAAGCGAGGATGTGTCGGTATAGGCACGCCCTCCAATCCGGTCAGCGGCCTCAAGGATCACGAAAGGCACGCCGCGTGCCTGCAAGGCTAACCCGGCGCCAATGCCCGCTGCCCCGGCCCCGACAATCACCACATCCGCTGTCATGTCTTGTCCTTAAGGATCAGGCGCTATGCGCGCCAGCCGCCAGCCCCGCCACGAAGGCTAGGATTTCGGGAACCGGGCGCCCCTCTTCAACCATTTTCACGATGGCCGATCCAACCACGGTCCCGTCAGCAACCCCGGCAATGTCACGCGCCGTATCAGGTGTGCGCACGCCAAAGCCGACGATCACCGGCAAATCGGTGCTGGCCTTGATCCGCGCCACTTCGGGGGCCACATCCGCCGCCGAAGCCGCCGCCGCCCCGGTGATCCCGGTGATCGAGACATAGTAGACAAAGCCACTGGTGTTTTGCAGCACTTTGGGCAGGCGCTTGTCGTCGGTCGTCGGCGTCGCCAGCCGGATGAAATTCAGCCCCGCCGCCTGAGCCGGAATGCAAAGCTCTGCGTCTTCTTCAGGTGGCAGATCAACGACGATCAGCCCATCAACACCCGCTGCATGGGCATCGGCCAGAAACCGGTCCACGCCGCGCGAATAAATGGGGTTGTAATAGCCCATGAAGACAATGGGTGTCGTCGTATCGGTCTTGCGAAAGGCCGCCACCATATCCAGCGTCTTTTGCAAGGTTTGCCCGGCCTCCAGCGCCCGCTGACCCGCAAGCTGGATGGTCGGCCCATCGGCCATCGGATCGGTAAAGGGCATGCCCAGCTCGATCACATCAACACCCGCCGCCGGCAATCCCATCATCAGCGTCTGCGACGTCTCCAGATCCGGATCACCCGCCATAATGTAGGCGACAAAGGCCTTCTTGCCCTCACCTTTCAGCGCGGCAAATTTCTTCTCGATCCGGGTCATCATGTTTCTCCTGTCGGCACCCCGACGGGTTTGCAGAAAAGCGGCGGGGAAATCAATGGGGCATGGGCGCGCTTGCGAAATCCGGGGCTTGTGCCTATGAAGCGGCGGAACGCGATCAGGGGACAGGATCATGGGTTTTAAGATGGGCATTGTCGGCTTGCCGAATGTGGGCAAATCGACGCTTTTCAACGCGCTGACCCGCACCGCCGCCGCACAGGCCGCGAACTTTCCCTTCTGCACCATTGAACCCAATGTGGGTGACGTGGCCGTGCCCGACCCCCGGCTGGAAAAACTCGCAGCCATCGCAGGCTCCAAACAGATCATTCCGACGCGCATCACCTTTGTCGATATCGCAGGCCTCGTGCGCGGCGCATCCAAAGGCGAAGGCCTCGGCAACCAGTTCCTCGCCAACATCCGCGAAACCGACGCCATCGCCCATGTGCTGCGCTGCTTTGAGGATGACGACGTCACCCATGTCGAAGGCGCCATCAACCCCATCGCCGATGCCGAAACCATCGAGACCGAATTGATGATCGCCGATATGGAAAGCATCGAACGGCGGCTGGCCAACATCGCCCGCAAGATCAAGGGCGGCGACAAGGAAGCCGCAGCACAAGAACGGCTGATGAAAGAGGCGCTGGTGGCGTTGGAATCCGGCAAACCCGCCCGCACCATCACCGTGGCCGACGATGACCGCAAGGCCTGGGATATGCTGCAGCTGCTCACCTCAAAACCCGTGCTCTTCGTGTGTAATGTCGAAGAAGCCTCCGCCGCCAACGGCAATTCCCTTTCCGCCAAGGTCGCCGAAATGGCCGCAGCCCAAGGCGCCGGTTCGGTGGTGATCTCGGCCAAGATCGAAGAAGAACTGGCCCAGATGCCCGCCGAAGACGCCGAGATGTTTTTGGACGAAATGGGGTTGGAAGAGGCGGGGCTGGATCGGCTTATTCGCGCAGGCTACGCGCTTTTGGGTCTGCAAACCTACTTCACCGTCGGCCCCAAAGAGGCGCGCGCCTGGACCATCGAAAAAGGCACGCTCGCACCTCAGGCCGCAGGCGTCATCCACGGTGATTTTGAACGCGGCTTCATCCGCTCGGAAACCATCGCCTATAATGACTACATCGCCGGCAACGGCGAGGCGGGCGCCCGCGAGGCCGGAAAATTCCGCATCGAAGGCAAGACCTATGAGGTCAAGGACGGCGACGTCCTGCACTTCCTCTTCAACGCCTGATCCTGTTCTGAGAAATCTGTACGAGCCGAAGCCAGGCTGTGCTGCACGCATACGCCCGGCCTATGGCTGCGCCACGATCCGAATGTGATCCTGGTCGGTGAGATCCGCGATGAGGAAACCGCCGAGATCGCCTGCCGGGCGGCTCAGGTCGGGCGGAAGGTTTCATCGGCGCGGCACACCATTTCCGCCGAGAGCGCTGTGACGCGGCTGGTGGATCTTGGCGTGCCGGATTTCGTGGTGCGGGAGATTTTGCGGGGCGTTCTGGCGCAGGATCTGGTGGGGGTCTGGTGCCGGGAGTGTCAGGACGAGGGTTGCGCCGCCTGCGCCGGGCGGGGGCGTGAGGGCGCGCCGGTCGGGCGGCGGCTGAGGGTGGAGTTGAAGGCGTTCGGGTGAGGGAAAGCGTTTCGGGGACGTGCCGCAGGGCGTCGGGTTTGGGTCGGGTCGCTGTACAGCCGGTGTATGGCATCTGTCCCGACAGGTGTCGGGACGGGTTTGGGTTGACGTGTGCCCTGCGTCTTGGGTTGCGCTCAGCGAATGGCGGGGTGGAACCCCATCATATAGTTTACCGCATATCAGCTTTGGTCGAATGGCGGCTCATGAACTTCACCATCAACCACATATGTGCTCTGCGTCACATCAGGTGCCAGCAGGGACATACCCCGCAACGTCAGTGCATGCCGACTCCTTGATCTCAGTTCGTCCCAAATGGGCTCTTGTGAAAGCGCCGATGTTTTCCAGTATTCAATATTCTGTTGCCCGGAGATTGACTCCAGCAGTGCGTCAATTGCCTTGATATCGTCGTTGTGCTCATAGTCGTCCTTGGACCACGCATCCACGAATGCTGTTTCCCAATCACCCGCTAGGGCATCTGGAACCGCAATTCCCCTTGGATATAAACTACAGAGAATATCAGGCTCTTGCGCCATTGCGCGCAATACCCAAGCCTGCTCGTTGGACAGTTTGGCGATCCTCTTTTCAGACATCATACACCTCCTCAATCTACATATATGAATGTCCCTCGCTCAGAGCCACCCCAACGCTGGTAGTCACGGGTGGTCACGGTGAACTTTCCTGCACTACCCATGATCTTGACATAAGCAGCACCATGGCTCCCCAAACCAGGATGCACCTTTATCTGATTAATTGGGCCACGAGAGATATCGAGGATAACCTCGAGGCCAGATCCTAGCCTTCCTGGTCGAACTTTGACTTCAAAGCCCGCTTTCCTGAATACAGCAGCAATTTCCTCGGGTTTCATTCCATAAAATCTTGCTTTGTCCGCCAGAAAGGCATCCAATTTTTTGACGGCAGATTTCTTTATGGCGGTCTTCCCGATATATCTGGCAAGGCCTCCACCAAAAATGAACTCTCCGGCCATACATATCGAACAATAGCCCGTGACTGTGCCATCCGGATTTACACTGCTGAACGAAACAGCCCACGCTGCCTGCGAAACATCCGGTTGCGAGCCAAATGAACCGGTATAGCCCACTTCAAGAGCACTGCCGCGCATTGCGTAGTCGACAGAAATCCCCCGTTCACTGAGGTAGTCACCAACCAGCTCGGACCTCTGAGAATAGGTTAGGCCTTCACCCCGGCTCGGCCCATATATGTCACGCGCTTGCCCAACGAATTCGTTGTCGCCGTCGCCATCTATGTCTCGGTACACAGCATGCCCACTCGGGTCGCTTCCATTCACCGGATCGTTGAAGCTGTAGGCGTACCTGTTGGTCCCAACCCCCTCCTGCATGACCTCCCACCAGTCCGGCTGGATGAAGATGGCGAGCTTCGGGTCGTAGTATCTTGCGTTGAGGTATTGCAGGCCGGATGTGTCGTCGAAGCGTTCGCCCGTTGCCGTGGCAGCGTTTTGCCGGTGGCAAAGCGCGAGAACGGGATGAAGCC
>JBARVN010000034.1:0-18515 GCA_049646285.1 Albidovulum sp.
GCCGTAATCTTGAGATGCGTGACATTGTTGATGACCGTAATCTCGCGTCCCTTGTCTTGCCACATCCTGTCAACTTCATGTTGGCGCACATCGGGCGGCGCGCACATACCAATCGCACCCTTGGCGCGGATCGACACATCGCGAAAACTGATCGAATACCCCGCCCGAACATCGTATTTGTGGTTCAGCTCGATAATACGCTTTTCCGTTGCTGTCAGATTATTGGTCAGCACCATCTCTTCAATCAACCGCCACGAGCATGCGCCTTCATTCACCGTGGCCCATTTCACCATTGGCGCATGATTGTAGATGCCGCTTTTGACGAAATCGTCCAGATAGCGTTCTTCATGGTTGGACAGCACCAGAAGATCATCGGCATCGCCAAATGAATTGCCGGTCCGAAACCGCGTAAATCCGTATAGAAGTCGGTCAAACCCATAGGACGCCATCTTTTTCAGATGCAGCGACCAGATTTCTTCGATGCTGACGGACTCAAACACCCGTTCGAGATGCTCAGTCAGGTCATTTAATCCGGCATTTGAACCCGTCATATGATGAACCCGATCCATACACGCGGACAAAGCGGCAGAACCTGCCGTTCATAATTCGCCGATGCCTTGGCAACGGCATAGCCTTTACGTGCCACCAAAATCATAATTCAATCCCCAGATGATTTGTCTCACGCATACGGTGATTTGTCGAGAAATCTTTCCGCGCAACATGGCCCAGAGGCGACCATATTAAGGTGTCACACTGAAGGGCTGCGGTGCATCAGCGCTTCAAGTTCGCCAAAATGGTTAAAGCTGGCCGAGACACGTATTTCTGATATCGGAACGCGCAGATACCCGCGCGTGTAAAGAAAAAACGGCACCCCAGCCGCCTCGGCGGTTCTGGCGTCAACCTCGCTGTCGCCTATGAATGTGCCGCGGCGGTTCAAGGCCTCAAAGGTGGCCAGAAGCGGGGCAGGGTGGGGCTTGCGTTCGGCCATGCTGTCACCGGCAATGATCGTATCAAAGTATTGGCCAAGGCGGAGCTGCTCCAGCACCGAAAGGGTCGCAGATTTGGGTTTGTTCGTACAAAGGCCAAGCACATGACCAGCCTCCTTAAGGGCGGTCAAAGCCGCGTGTACGCCCGGATAAACGCAGGTCAGATCAGCCGAATGTTGGGTGTAATCGTCTATGAACCGCTCGGTCAGCTCAGGATGGCGCGTTTGGTCCATATCTCGGGCGGCCATGACGCGCGAAACCAACACCCGCGCACCATCCCCGACATAGGATGCCACTTCTCCAAGAGACATCGGACCTTTAGATTCAGCTGCAAGCAATCTGTTCACGGCTGCATGAAGATCTGGCAGACTGTCAATAAGCGTGCCGTCGAGATCGAAGACCAGGGCAGGGGGCACCGTCACGCGCGTTTCCATTTGATTGAGCAGCCCATGGACGGGATCTGCTTGTCCGGTCCGCGTCCGGTTTCGGCCACTTGTTTCATTGCCTCATATAGATCACGGCGCGCATCTTCTGGCGCAGCGAAACGCCCCGATGCATCCAGACGGCCCCGGTATTGCAGGCCAAGTCCGCGGTTGTAGCCAAAGAAGTCCGGCGTGCAAGACGCGCCATAAGCCTTTGCTACTGCTTGATTTTCGTCATAAAGATACGGAAACGAAAAGCGGTGACGCAGCGCTTCGGCCTGCATGTTTTCAAAGCTGTCTTCCGGATAATCTGCTGCATCATTCGATGAAATTGCCGCAACACCAATTCCCAACACGGCCAGTTCGCACGCATCCCGAGCGATCCGGTCGATGATCGATTGCACATAGGGGCAATGATTGCAGATAAACATAATCAAAGTGCCGTTCGCACCCGAAACATCGGCCAAGGACCACGTTTTGCCATCTGTGCCAGGCAAAGAAAATGTCGGCGCCATCGCGCCAAAGTCACATAGAGGGGGAGAAACTGCCATCCAAACCTCCTAGTTCTGAGCAGCTTGTGCCGCCGCGCGGATCGCTGATATATTGGCGCCGTAAACCGTAGGGTTGGTCACAGATCCGCCGTTAAACACAGCAGATCCGGCAACCAGAACATCTGCTCCGGCGGCCGACATCAAGGGGGCTGTCTCGGTTGTAATGCCGCCGTCAATCTCGATGTGAATCGGACGATCGCCAATCATTCTGCGCAAACTTCGCACCGTATCTATCTGAGAATGAATGAATTTCTGCCCACCAAAGCCCGGATTAACCGTCATCACGCAGATCAGATCAACCATATCGAGCAAGGGTGCCGCAGCCTCGGCAGGCGTGCCAGGGTTCAGCGCCAGACCTGCCATCTTTCCCGTAGATCTGATGGCTTGCAAAGTGCGGTGAATATGCGGCCCAGCTTCAACATGCGCTGTAATCACATCGGCACCTGCATCCGCAAAGGCATCAATATACGCGTCAACCGGTGAAATCATCAGATGGACATCCATCACGGTTTTGATGTGTGGCCGGATGGCTTTGCACATTGCCGGACCGAATGTCAGGTTCGGCACGAAATGCCCATCCATCACATCGACATGAACCCAATCGCAGCCTTGGTCTTCGATGGCCCGAATTTCCTGCCCGAAGTTGGCGAAGTCGGCGGACAGGATTGAAGGGGCGATTTTGATCTGTCGGTCGAAGGGCATGGTGGGCTCCGGTTTGATTGATGTCGTTGTCTAACGGGTAATTGGGTCTGAGGTCTACAGGCGAGCAACAGGGATGGCGTGGGGAGTGCTTTTGGGTATCAAGGAAATGCCCAAATACGGGATGTTTGCGGATCTTTATATTACATAATTCTGCTTATCAGACATTCATGTAGGGTTGATATGCGGCGATCCATTGCGCAACGACTGAGTAATGGCCTGACCGTCCCTATCCGCTCATGTGACCACATTCGGACCCGTACGCCCCGTAACGGCGCAAATCCGCGCCAAAGCCTCCGCTGCGCGGATCACAGGTGCCAGCGCCGTCTGCACATCGTCAGTGAGACCATCCGGGCCGGCCACATACCGCTCTAGGTAAAGACGAATGGTGGCGCCTTCGGTGCCGGTGCCCGACAGACGAAGGACAATACGCGATCCGTCCTCAAACACGATACGCAAGCCCTGCCCCTTGGAGACTGACCCATCAACCGGGTCGGTATAGGAAAAGTCATCGGCGGCAGCGACACGCATGCCTTCGATATTCGCGCCTGGGAGCTCGCCCAGCGTTTTACGCAAGCCGTTCATTACCGCCTCAGCCTCGGCGGTGGGAAGCGCTTCATAGTCATGACGGGAATAGTAATTCCGACCATAGTCGCGCCAATGGTCTGACAGTATATATTCAACACTTTCAGACCGCTGTGCGATGATATTCAACCACAAGAGTACCGCCCAAAGCCCGTCCTTTTCCCGGATATGATCCGAGCCTGCACCAAAGCTTTCCTCCCCACACAGTGTGACTTTCCCCGCATCAAGCAGATTGCCGAAGAATTTCCACCCCGTTGGGGTTTCATAAGATCCGATGCCCAGACGTTTTGCCACCAGATCAGCAGCCCCGGATGTGGGCATGGACCGCGCAATTCCTTTCAGGCCGCGCCTATATCCCGGTGCCAGATGCGCATTTGCTGCCAAAACCGCCAGGGAATCTGATGGCGATACATAGATGCCCTGCCCCACGACCATGTTCCGGTCGCCGTCACCATCTGACGCCGCACCAAAATCGGGCGCGTCTGGCCCGAACATTTCATCCATCAGCGCATGGGCCCATGTCGGGTTTGGATCTGGATGCATTCCGCCGAAATCCGGCAGTGGCACAGCATTGACCACAGTCCCCGCCGCCGCACCCAGCCGGTTTTCCAGAATTTCACGCGCATAGGGGCCTGTAACGGCGCACATCGCATCAAACCGCATGCGAAATCCGGCCTGAAACATCGCCCGTATCTTTGGAAAATCGAAAATCTGTTCCATTAATCCGGCATAATCTGCAACCGGGTCAATGACGGAAACCATCATTTTTTCAATGCTGTACACACCGATCTTTGACAAGTCTATATCGTCGGCATCTGAAATGCGATAGCTTGTGATGGCCTTGCTTCGTGCCGTCATCGCCTCGGTCACGGATTCAGGGGCTGGTCCGCCATTTGCGGTGTTGAATTTGACGCCAAAATCTTCGTTTTCGCCGCCGGGGTTATGAGATGCCGACATGATGATACCACCGTCGGTCTGATTAAGCCGGATCAGGTGCGATGCCGCCGGGGTCGACAACAACGCGGCTTTGCCGGTGATGATCCGGGCCGCACCATTGGCCGCCGCCATTTTCATGATGATTTGGGCAGCCTCTTTGTTAAAGAAACGCCCATCGCCCCCCAGCACATATGTCTTGCCTTCGGCCCCGCCCGTCGCATCAAAGAGAGACTGGATGAAGTTTTCCAGATATCCCTTTGACATAAATACCTTCGTCTTCTTACGAAGCCCCGACGTGCCCGGTTTTTGCCCCTCGATTGGGCGGGTCTGGCAGGTTAAAACGGTCATCACATACTCCTTCGGCACGCATAATACTGCGTCCATTTACATCAGGCTGGTTACCCACAAGATCGTCGCATCCTCACTGCTCAATGAAATCACATTGTGCCCCATGGTTGCGTCATAATAGGTGCTGTCCCCGCGTCGCAGGTCCACGGGTTCATAAAATTCCGTATAAAGCCGAACGATTCCGGTCAGCACATAAAGAAATTCTTCGCCGTCATGGCGCACCCAGCCGTCGAATTCACCAATATCGCGCGCCCGTATGCGCGCTGAATAGGGCAACATCTGCTTGACGCGCAGTGGCCCTGCCAGCAGCCGGTGTTCATAGGTGGCGGTCGCATGTGCCTGACCTTCGCCCGCTTTGGTCACGGCCATGCGCCCTGAAATCATGGTTTTTGAAGGCGGCGTAAACAGCTGGGGGACCGAAATCGACAGGCCTTCGGCAAGTTTTTTCAACGCCTCATAGGTCGGCGACATCTGACCATTTTCAATCTTGGACAATGTCGAACGCGCCAGACCCGCCTGCCCTGCGGCCTGCTCCAATGTCCAGCCGCGCGCCTTGCGCAGCTCGCGCACCCGGGCACCCAGGTTCAGCGGTTCTGCCGCCTCATCCACCGCGCCATCGGCACGTGCGATACGGATCAATCCGATAGGGTCTATGTCGCTCATCTGTTCATTCCGGGAGCCATGGGTGTGCATTAACGTCATTCTGCGCCGTCTTGCAACGCCTCGGCCAGCGGCGTAGCGAGGGACATGCTTTCTGTGACTGCGCCAAACCGGTTCTGCCCCTGCCCTGCGCCCTTTAATCTGGCGCAACATGTGCTGGCCGCAGCCGACACCTGCCCGGATCGTGTGGCGCTGGCGATCCTTGGCACGTCAGATGCAGAAGAGTGGTCATATGGCAGGCTTAAGGCTGCAGTGCTGGGTGTGGCGGCAGGGTTGCTTGCGCTGGGGCTTGAGCCGGGCGACCGCATACTTTTGCGCATCGGAAATGGCGTGGCCTTTCCTTTGGCGTTTCTTGGCGCGGTTGCCGCCGGGATTGTGCCGGTTCCAACCGCAACTGCTCTGACCGGATCTGAGGTCGACAAACTCTGCGCCATTGTCCAGCCCAAACTGATCGTCGCGGGGCGCGATATCGCCCTGCCCCGCGCGTCCGACTGCCACGTGCTCTCTGATACGGATTTACTGAGGTTTGAGCATCTGCCACCCGCCGATTACGCCATGGGCGATCCTGATCGGCTTGCCTATATCGTGTTTACATCCGGTACGTCTGACCATCCTCGCGCGATTGCCCATGCCCATAGGGCGGTTTGGGCGCGGCGGATGATGGTGGGTGGGTGGACTGGTGTTTGCGCGTCTGACCGTCTGTTGCACGCCGGTGCGCTGAATTGGACCTACACCCTTGGCACCGGGTTATTTGATCCTTGGGTGGCCGGGGCGACCGCGATGGTGCTTGCAAGTGACGCCGCCCCCACGATGCTGCCAACCCTTGCCGCACGCCACCACGCTACAATCATTGCCGCCGTGCCCGGCCTGTTTCGCCGGATCTTGCGTGACACATCCTTGCCCAACCTTCCCCGGCTGCGCCACGGTCTGTCAGCCGGGGAAAAACTGCCCGCTAAAGTTCGAAGTGACTGGAACGCCGCCACCGGCACCGATCTGCACGAGGCAATGGGCATGACGGAATGCTCGACCTTCCTGTCATCTTCGCCTGCGCGCCCTGCGCCGGACGGATCGACCGGCTATGCGCAACCCGGTCGCCAGATTGCGGTTCTGGGTGCAAATGGCGCCCCGGTGGAGTGCGGGACCCCGGGGATGTTGGCCATTCATCGCTCTGACCCCGGCCTTTGCCTTGGCCAGTTTGAAATGGGGACAGTACGACCAATTTCGTCGGATTGGTTCGAAACTGGGGATATTGTACAAATGGAACCAGATGGGTCGATTGCCAGCCTCGGCCGCGCCGATGATGTGATCACCGCAGGCGGCTACCGGATTGCCCCATGCGAGATTGAGACGGCCTTGAACAGCCACCCGGCGGTTCTGGCCTGTGCAGCGTTGGAGCTGTCCCCGCGCCCCGATACACGGCTTATTGGCGTGTTTTTTCAAGGCGATGTGTGCGAAGACGTGCTTCGTGACCATCTGAAATCGCGCCTTGCGCCCTATAAGCATCCGCACATTTTTATAGCCACGAAGGCAATTCCGCTGTCACCGAACGGCAAGGTCAACCGCAGAGCGTTGCGTGAAGAATGGAAGGAAAAGGTTTGATAAAGCTTGATATTATTTCGGATATTGCGTGTCCGTGGTGCTATGTTGGCAAAGCCTATCTGGACCGGGCACTTGGCCTTCATGCCGATCATCCTTTCACGATCGAATGGCATCCGTTCCAGTTGAACCCAGACATGCCGATTGGCGGTATGGATCGACGCGCATATCTTGAGGCAAAATTTGGTGGCCGTGACGGTGCGGTGCGTGCCTATGCGCCGCTGGTCAGTCACGCGGCTGAAGCCGGGGTTGAGCTTAACCTTGAGAAGGTCACAAAAACCCCCAATACGCTTGATGCGCATCGTCTTATCCACTGGGCCGGGCTCGAAGGGCGTCAGACAGCGATGGTGTCAAATCTGTTTCGGGCCTTGTGGCGCGACGGGCGCGATGTGGGCGATGCGGCGATCCTGGCAGACATCGCCACAGAAACCGGTTTGGACCGTGAAATGACCATCAGGCTTTTGGATAGCGACGCCGACGCAGACGATATTCGCACGCGCGACGCCCATGCGCGCACCCGCGGTGTGACCGGTGTTCCCGCATTTGTCATAGCCAACCAGCATGTCTTGCAAGGCGCGCAACCCAGCGACACTTGGAACTCAATAATCGTGGATCTGAGCGCGCAGCTCGCAGCCGCGGCTTCGGATCAGGACCAATGACGGGCCGTCTGGTCACACCGTCACGCCGCCTGCCCGTTGTCGAATTTGTGGCACTTGTGGCCATGATGTTTGCCATGGTTGCGTTTTCCATCGACGCCATGTTGCCTGCAATGCCCGAGATTGCCGCAGAGCTGACCCCAACCGTCCCCAACCGGGCGCAGCTTATTCTTACAAGTTTTGTGTTTGGCATGGGGCTTGGGACATTTGTCACCGGTCCGATGTCAGATGCATTTGGGCGGCGGGCGGTGATCGGCGGCGGCGTCTTGCTTTATTGTATCGGAGCGGTGCTGGCTTGGGCGGCCCCGACGCTGGAACTGGTGCTGGTCGCACGGGTAATCCAGGGGCTTGGCGTCGCCGGGCCACGCATCGCCGGAATGGCGCTTGTGCGCGATCTTTATTCGGGCCGGGAAATGGCGCGGCTGATTTCATTCGTGATGATGATTTTTACGCTTGTGCCGGCTGTGGCGCCCTTGCTGGGGTCGGTGATCATTGCTGGCTTTGGATGGCGGTCGATTTTCGTGGCATTTGTCTTGTTCGCTATCCTTGTGATGGGCTGGTTCTGGCTTCGCCAAAGCGAGACATTGGCGGTTGAAGACCGGCGGCCGCTTCAGGTGGCAACCCTGCTTTCAGCCGCACGGGAAGTGCTTGGCAACCGTTTGGTGATGCTGGTCACGCTGGCGCAGACACTGGCCTTTGCCAGCCTCTTCGCGACGCTGAGCGCCACGCAGCAGGTGTTTGACCAAAGCTTCGGGCGCGCCGAGAGTTTCCCCAAATGGTTTGCCTTCATCGCTCTTATGGCCGGGTTGGCAAGCGTGTTGAACGCAAAGCTGGTGGTGCGGATCGGGATGCGCGGCATGGCGACGGCAACATTTGCCACGCAGTGCGTGATATCGGGGCTTATGTTCGCGCTTTTTGCCAGCGGCTGGATGCCAGAGGCAGCGGCTTTCTGGGCTTACCTCTTTTGGACCATATCCGTGTTCTTCATGGTCGGGTTGACGGTTGGCAATCTCAATGCGCTTGCCTTGGAACCGATGGGCCATATCGCGGGCATGGCGGCCTCAATCGTCACGGCGATTGCGACGGTGCTATCGGTTTTGATTGCGGTGCCAATCGGGCTTGCGTTCAACGGCACACCCGTGCCGTTGATGGCGGGGGTATTCGTGTGCACACTGGCCGCCTTGCCCTTGATGGCTATGGCGGCCCGCGTAGCCGTTATCCGATAACACGGTGCCGATATTGGTTAGCGCATTGAGGTCGGGCATAGTTTGCGCACAGTCGGTTCTCGCCCTCGGGGATCGGCAGGCTGGACCGGGTGGGTAACGATGCGAATTTGCGATTATTCATCGATCCCGGACTTGTCTTTGCAGGACGCGTATTGAGTGGTCGTTTTGTTCACTTGTCCAGCAACTGACGTCACGGGCCGATAAGGTTCCGGACCATATGACCTTCGGGTCTGAAAGACGGCACTCTCGTCCCCGGGATGCCGTCTTTCGCCGTCTTGACGCCCCCCCGTTCGACCAGGGCGCCTACCCCCGCGCCTTCTCTGCCAGATCACGGGCAATCGCAAAGGAACCTTTGATTTTGTCGCTGTCACGCGCCCAGTCCCGGCGAATGATGATCTTGTTGTCTTTGACTTTTGCCATGCCGCGCTCGGCCTGAAGATAATCCACCAGCCCGGCCGGATTGGCAAACTTGTCGTTGTGAAACTGAACCGTGGCCCCTTTCGGCCCTGCGTCGAGCCTGCCAATGCCGGCACGCCGACACATGGCCTTGATCCGCATCACCAACAGCAGCGTATTTACTTCTTTTGGCACCGGCCCAAAACGGTCAATCAACTCGGCCGCGAAGCCTTCCAGCTCTACCTTGGTGGTCAGGCCTGACAGGCGGCGGTAAAGCCCAAGGCGCACATCAAGATCGGTGACATAGGCCTCAGGGATCATCACAGGCACGCCCAGATTGATCTGTGGCGACCATTGGCCATCTTCAGCCGAAGGCGTGTCCAGATCCCCGGATTTGATCCGGGATATCGTTTCTTCCAGCATGGCCTGATACAGCTCATATCCGACTTCGTTTATGTGGCCGGATTGTTCTTCGCCCAGAATGTTACCTGCACCGCGCAGGTCAAGGTCCTGAGAAGCCAGTGAAAACCCGGCGCCAAGACTATCGAGACTGCCAAGCAAACGCAGACGCTTTTGTGCATTCGCGGTCAGCGGCGCGCGGGGTTTCGTGGTCAGATAGCAATAGGCACGCAGTTTAGCGCGCCCGACCCGGCCGCGGATCTGGTAAAGCTGCGACAGGCCAAACATGTCAGCGCGGTGGATGATCATCGTGTTTGCGGTGGGAATATCCAACCCGCTTTCTACGATTGTCGTCGCCAGCAGCACATCATGTTTGCCGTCGTAAAAGGCGTTCATGCGGTCATCCAGTTCACCCGCTGCCATCTGACCGTGTGCAATGATGTAGCTGATCTCGGGCACGTGCGTCGTTAAGAATTCTTCGATGGCCGGCAGATCAGCGATGCGCGGCACGACATAAAAGGACTGCCCACCCCGGTAACGTTCCCGCAAAAGCGCTTCGCGGATCGTGACCGCGTCAAACTCGCTCACATAGGTTCGGATTGCCAGGCGGTCTATCGGCGGTGTGCCGATGATCGACAGGTCGCGCACCCCCGCCAGTGAGAGCTGCAATGTTCGTGGAATCGGGGTTGCCGTCAGCGTCAGAACATGAATTTCTGAGCGCATTTCCTTAAGGCGTTCTTTGTGAATGACGCCGAAATGTTGTTCTTCGTCAATGACTAACAGGCCAAGGTTGCGAAACCGGATTGATTTGGCAAGGACAGCATGGGTGCCGATGACAATATCAACGGTGCCCTCAGCAAGCCCATCACGGGTTGCTTGTGCGTCGCGTGGGGATACGAACCGTGACAGGGGGCGAACGGATATGGCTGTGCCTCTGAACCGTTCGGAAAAGGTTTTGAAATGTTGGCGCGCAAGCAATGTCGTCGGCGCGATGATGGCCACTTGCACGCCGGACGTGGCGGCAATAAAGGCCGCGCGCATTGCAACCTCGGTTTTGCCAAATCCCACATCGCCGACAACCAACCTATCCATCGGGCGCCCTGCCGCCAGATCATCGACCACATCTTCGATCACGGTCAGCTGATCATCGGTTTCTTGATAGGGAAAACGCGCAGCAAACGCGTCCCATTCATGATGAGGTGCCTCAAGGATCGGGGCTTTGCGCAGCAACCGTTCAGCAGCCACGCGCATCAAACGTTCGGCGATCTGGCGAATACGCTCTTTCAGCTTGGCCTTCTTGGCCTGCCATGCACCGCCGCCCAGCTTGTCCAAAAGCCCTTCTTCATGGCCAAACCGGCTGAGCAATTCGATGTTTTCGACGGGCAGATACAAGCGATCGCCGCCAGCATATTCCAACGCCACGCAATCATGTGGCGCGCCAAGCGCCTTGATGGTTTCAAGCCCGGTATACCGCCCGACACCATGATCGACATGCACGATCAGATCGCCGGGCGAAAGTGACTGAGCTTCGGTCAGGAAGTTATCGGCTTTCTTACGTTTTTTGGCACTACGGATCAGCCGGTCGCCCAGCACGTCCTGCTCCGAAATGACGGTAACACTTTTGCCCTGAAACCCGTGTTCCAGCGCCCAGACCGCCAGAAATACTCCACCCTTGCCTTCAGGCAGATCACGGACATCACGGATGAGGGTGGTGCCATGCACGTCCTCATCTTCCAGCAACCCCTTAAGGCGTTCGCGCGCGCCCTCGGAATAAGACGCGATGACAACCTGCCCATCAGCCCTGCGCGCATTCAGATGATCTGATAATGCACTGAATAGTTTTACATTTTCGAGCTGTCGTTCAGGCGAGAAATTGCGCCCGATACGACCGCCTGCATCCAGAACGCCGGGCCCTGTTGCTTGTGGCAATTCCGCCAGCTGAATGGTGCGATGGGCTGAAATCGACGATGCCCAGGCGGCCTCGTCCAAGTATAAGAGCCCCGGCGCACAAGGTTTATAGACAGAATCCAATCTGTCCTTGCGCTTAAGCGCTTCAAGCCGTGTGTCGTATTGATCCTCGATCCCGTCCCATCGTGCCAGACGTGCCGCTGTGGTCTGGTCATCCAGCATGACGGTGGCACCGGGGACGTAGTCAAACAGGGTTTCCAGTGTTTTGTGGAAAAACGGCAGCCAATGTTCGATACCCGCATGTTTGCGCCCGGCACTGACCGCTTCATAAAGCGCGTCGTCGGTGCCCGCGGCCCCAAATTCAATCCGGTAATTTTGTCGAAACCGGGTGATTGCGGCCTCATCCAAGATCACTTCGGACACGGGGGCCAGATCGACCACCGTCAGTTTTTCAGTGGTGCGCTGGGTGGCAGGGTCAAAGCGCCGGGCACCGTCTAAAACATCACCAAACAAATCCAGCCGCACCGGGCCACCATCGCCCGGTGGATAGATATCGATGATGCCGCCACGCACCGCGTAGTCCCCCGGCTCTGTCACCGTGGGGCTTTGAGAAAAACCCATTCGAACCAAAAAGTTACGCAGCGCAGCTTCATCAACCCTGTGGCCGACACGGGCGCTGAATGCGGCCTCTTTCAAAACCGCGCGGGCCGGAAGCTTTTGGCAAGCAGCAGACAGGGTTGTCAAGACAATGCAGGGGCCGGGAACACCATGGGCCAAAGCCGCCAGCGTTGCCATCCGGGCGGCCGAGACGTCGGCATTTGGCGACACGCGGTCATAGGGCAGGCAATCCCACGCCGGAAAACTCAGCACCACCGCATGTGGGGCGAAAAACGCCAATGCGGCGCGCATCGCCTCCATCCGCTTGTCGTCGCGCGCGACGTGCAGCACGGATACGCCACGCCCAAGCTCTTCCGCGAGCAGCCGTGCGTCGAACCCCTCAGGGGCACCAGACAGTGTGATATGTGAAGGCGAGTTCATGCGCCGTGACCTATCGTGCGCGGGGCCGTTGTCAACCGGGCAAGATTGAGACAGAGAAATTTTGCAACATGCCCCAAAACGCGGTGATGAAGATCGAGATCATGCCAATCACCTGTACCGTGATCCGGTGAACGGCAAGGCGACGGCGTAACGCCTCGCCGGTGTCTCCGTCCTCGTAGATCCGGGATGCGGTTGATAGGGACAGAAATCCAACAATGGACAAGGGCATAGCAATCAAAAAGACCGCTTGGCAAAATTCGACGCGATACCAAAAGCCCAGGATCGCCAAAGCCGTCAGGAAGAACGCGGCGAATGTGACCAGAATCAGCCCCGCCTCACGCGAGATATAGAGAATCCGGCCAATGTTAATGCGGGCAATCTCATGCAAGTCAGCTTCAGCCTGCCCGCCATTTCTGCGCGCCCGCAAAACCATGTCATAGGGAATGCCCAGCACCCAGTGGGACGCAGTAGACCATGTCACCGCCAGCGCAATCCAATACCAGAGATTGGAAAAAGACCTGAGATCAATCAGATCGAAAATAAGGTTCGTCCAGTTCAAAGCTGCCCCCGTACCGCGTCAGGCCCATGCTAGTTCCGGCCTGCGACGGTTTCCACCCTTGAGATATCTTTGAAAGCATGTAACCCGTTGGATCGTCCGAGAACAGAGCAATTGCCATGCCCCCGATCTACGCCCCCTTCCCTGCTGCCCGGTTCCGCCGCTTGCGCCGGACGCCCGCCTTGCGTAATTTGGTCGAAGAGACCCGGCTTTCTGCCAATGATCTGATCTGGCCGCTTTTTGTCACGGATGTCGCCGGTGCAGATGTTGAAATACCCTCCATGCCCGGCGTGTCCCGCCTGACCATCGAGGGGGTTCTGCGTGCCGCGGAAGAGGCGGCCACTTTGGGCATCCCTGCGATTTGTCTGTTCCCCTACACGGACCCCGCACAAAAAACCGAAACATGCGAAGAGGCGTGGAATCCGGACAATCTGATCAATCGCACCCTGCGTGCGGTCAAATCCGCAGTGCCGGATATCGCCATTATGACAGATGTGGCGCTTGATCCCTATAATGCCAATGGCCATGACGGGCTGGTCCGCGACGGGATCATTCTGAACGACGAATCGGTTGAGGCGCTGGTGAAGATGGCGCTTTGTCAGGCCGAGGCGGGGGCAGACATACTTGGCCCGTCCGACATGATGGATGGCCGCATCGGCGCAATGCGTACAGCCCTTGAGGCGGCCGGCCACAAAGACGTGGCGATACTGAGCTATGCGGCAAAATATGCGTCGAGTTTTTATGGACCATTCCGCGATGCCGTCGGTGCATCTGGTGCCTTGAAGGGCGACAAGAAGACCTATCAGATGAACCCAGCCAACCGCGATGAGGCGCTGCGGCTGGTCGCGCGCGACATTGCTGAGGGCGCGGATATGGTGATGGTCAAGCCCGGCATGGCCTATCTGGATATCTGCGCCGCGGTGAAATCTGAATTCGGCGTGCCGACCTTCGCCTATCAGGTCTCGGGCGAGTACGCGATGCTGAAGGGCGCCATCCTGAATGGTTGGCTGAAAGAGCATGTGGTGCTTGAGGCGCTGTTGGCTTTCCGCCGCGCTGGATGCGACGGCATCTTGACCTATTTCGCACCGGAAGCCGCCCGCGCGCTGCGGGGCTGATCCGTGAATGTGAACGGGCATACACACAACACTTAATGACAGCGCGGGTGTTATCCCCTATAGATGGTGTTGAACCGGCCGGGACAGGCCGGCGTGACCTTTTGAGCGGAGCAGTATGATGAACGGAATTTCCCGCAGGAATATGATCCTGACCGGCAGCGCAGGGCTGGCCCTTACGGCCTGTGGCAACGGAATTGGCAGCCAAGGGGCTGTGCGTCTGGATGCACGGGTGGACGCGGCCCGAGACTATCTCTCGACAACCTATCCCGGCACGCGTGATCTGATGGCAAAGGCGGTTGGCACGCTTTACGTGCCTGTGGTTACCGAAGCGGGCCTGATCACCTTTGGCGGATCTTATGGTCAGGGCGCGCTGCGCATCAACGATGTGACGGTCGATTACTATTCGGCGACGCAAGCCAGCGTGGGGCTTCAGATCGGCGCACAGCAATATGCGCATGTTCTGTTTTTCATGACCGCCCCAGCGCTGGAAGACTTCCGGGCGGCCCAGGGATGGGTTGCCGGAGCCAATCTGTCCTACGCGCTTCCCGATCAAGGCGGATCAATCGGCACCGATACCACAACGACGACTGCACCGGTGATCGCGCTGGTCTACGGTCAAGCCGGATTTATTGCTGGCGCCAAAGTAACCGGCACAAAATATTCGCGTATCATTCCCTAGCCTTCGGCTTCTCGTGAAAAGCGACGAAAGAAATGGGGGGCAAGTGCCCCCCAAATCATGTGTGGCGATCAGTTCGAGGCCCGAAGCCGGGCGAGCAGGCTGGACGTATCCCAACGCCCACCTCCCATCTTCTGAACATCCTTATAGAACTGATCGACAAGTGCTGTGACCGGCAAGCTTGCCCCGTTTTCATTGGCCGTTGCCAGACAGATCCCCAGATCCTTGCGCATCCAGTCAACCGCGAACCCATAGTCAAATTTGCCGTCCGCCATTGTCTTGTGGCGGTTGGCCATCTGCCAACTGCCCGCAGCGCCCTGACTGATCACCTCAACCAGCTCTTCTATATCCAGCCCGGCTTTTTCGGCGAAGTGCAGCCCTTCGGACAGTCCTTGCACCAGACCAGCAATACAGATCTGGTTGACCATCTTCGCCAACTGGCCCGCACCAACCGGACCCAAACGACGGCAGATCCGCGCATAGGCATCGATGATCGGGTTGGCTGCTGCAAAAATGTCTTCGTCACCGCCGCACATCACAGAAAGCACGCCGTTTTCCGCGCCGGCCTGACCGCCCGACACCGGGGCATCGATGTAACCAAGCCCGGCATCGGCCGCGACGGCGGCCAATTCGCGGGTCACAGCGGCGGACACCGTGGTGTGATCCACAAAGGTCGTGCCCTTGCGCATCCCGGCGAATGCACCCGTCTCGCCCAGGCAAATCGCGCGAAGGTCGTCATCGTTTCCGACGCAGGCCATCACGAACTCAGCCCCTTCTGCGGCCTCAGCCGGGGTTGAGCCCGCCTTGCCGCCATGCTGTTTCACCCAATCAGCCGCCTTTGCGCTGCTGCGGTTGAAGACAGTCACACTATGGCCCTTTGCTGCAAGATGTCCCGCCATCGGAAACCCCATCACGCCCAAGCCGAGAAACGCCACCTTCGCCATGCCACACTCCTATTTTTATTGCGGTTGCCCACGTTCTATCCTAGTTAACCGCCCTGCCCCTGCCGTCAACCGGTTCCTCAGGGTTCGGTGCCCGAATGGGGCATGCACCGGACTTTCGTTTGTAGCGAGCGCGTCCAAATGCTCACCGTCTTTCGATGGCTATTGCGTCTACTCACTGCGCTGTCGCTTTTGGCGCTGGGCGCAATCGGGCTGAGCTATTATTTCGCATCGCGATCCTTGCCTGACTACAATCAGGATTTTGTAATCGAGGGGTTGCAAGCCCCGGTTGAGATTGTCCGTGACACAGCGGATGTCCCGCATATCTTTGGCCAAAACGATGAAGATGTGTTCTTCGCGCTGGGCTTTGCGCATGCACAAGATCGTCTGTGGCAAATGATGATCATGCGCCGCACGGTTCAGGGCCGTTTGGCAGAAATGTTCGGATCAACCTCGGTCAAGACCGATGAGCTGATGCGAAGGCTTGATCTATATGGGCTTTCAGCGCGCTCTGTCGCGGCGCAAGACGCGCCCACAACAACTGCGTTAAAGGCCTATTCAAACGGCGTAAATGCGTGGATCCGCGTGGTCAACGAAAATGCCATGGGGCGCGGCGCGCCGGAACTCTTTATGTTTTCGAATGACATCGCCTATTGGCAGCCTGCCGATTCCATTGCGATCCTGAAATTGATGGCCATGCGGTCATCGGCCCATATTGAGGCAGAAGTGCTGCGCGCGCGCGTCTCACTGCTATCTAAGGACTGGGCGACAGACTTGATGCCCGACGCCCCCGGAAAGGGTGTTGCAGCGCTGCCAGGCTATTCAAGTCTTGTGCCGGATGTCGTGCCATCCTACGCGGCGCTGGAGCGTGTTTCCGATCCGCTGTCTCCGGTGCCATCATTGCAATTTGGCGGGGCGTCAAATGCCTGGGCTGCGGCCCAAACCCGTTCTGTGGCCGGCGGGTCTTTGCTGGCGAATGATCCGCATGTCGACTACTCGGCCCCATCTCTTTGGTATCTGGCCCGGCTGGAACTGGCATCGGGTGGTGTGATCGGGGCGACAATACCCGGCATTCCTGCGGTTCTGGCAGGGCGCAACGCCGCGTTTGGTTGGGGGATAACAGCATCGTGGCTGGATGATCAGGACATACGTCTGGAGGAACTGAACCCCGCTGACCCCGAGAGATACAGAACCCCAGATGGCTGGAAGCCCTTCACCAATCGCCGAACCATCATAGACGTAAAAGATGCGCCCCCTGTGACCATAACACTGCGGTGGTCAGACAATGGGCCGATCCTTACCGGCTCACATTACAATCTTGGGTCAATCACGCCGCCGGGCCACGTCGCGGCCTTGGGGTGGACGGCACTTGATCCTGCCGATGCCTCGATGAGTGCGGCAATCCGTCTGATGTCTGCGCAAAGCATCAACGAAGGCATCTCGGCGGGTGAGACCTATGTGGCGCCAGCACAGAATCTGATTATGGCGGATCAAAACGGCATTGCCATGATCATGTACGGCAAAATGCCGGACCGGGATCCTGCGATGATCGGGCAAGGCCGATTGCCGTCTTTGGGGTGGATGCCTGAAAATCGCTGGGACGGCGCGCTTCCTTATGCAAATAACCCGCGATTTGTGAATCCCGAAGGGGGCATTATCGGCAATACAAACAACAAGACGGTCGATCGCCCGTTCCCGCGCCATGTCAGCTTCACTTGGGGTGATACCCAAAGAATTCAGCGCTGGACCCGCCTGATGCAAGAACGCGAAGTGCATAGTCGCGAAAGCTTTATTGCCGCCCAGCTTGACACAGTCTCACCCGCCGCGCGCACCATATTGCCGCTGATTGCTGCCGATTTGTGGTTTACCGGCGAAGCGGCCCCGGATGGCACACCAGAGCATCTTCGCCAGCGCGCGCTTGAGGTTTTGGCCGAATGGGACGGTGATATGAATGAACATCTTCCCGAACCGTTGATTTATGCGGCATGGGTGCGTGCGTTGCAGACGCGTCTGATCCGCGATGAGCTGGGCCCGCTTGCAGACAGCTTTCCGGTGTTCGAGCCTGTGTTCATCGAGCGCGTGTACCGCGACATTGAAGGTGCGGCACGGTGGTGTGATGTCATGCAATCAGCACCGGTGGAAACATGCACTGATATTGCCCGCATGGCATTGGATGATGCGCTATTGGACCTGTCCAAAGACTACGGCAGAAACGTCGAAAGCTGGCGCTGGGGCGATGCGCATCAGGCCAAACAGGACCATCCGGTGTTGGGCGAGATGCCTGTTCTGAAATGGCTGGTCAATATCCGCCAGTCAAAGTCGGGCGGCGATCACACGCTTGATCGCGGCCGAATGGCCGGTACGGGCGCGCAACCCTATCTGAACGTCAACGGCGCAGGCTATCGCGGCGTCTATGATTTCGCCGATCCCGACAGTTCGGTCTTCGTGATTTCGACCGGGCAGTCAGGTCACCCCTTGTCGCGCCATTATGACGATCTGAGCACCTTGTGGCGGCGCGGTGAATATGTGCCCATGTCGCTTGACCCCGCTCTGGCACGCGCGGCGGCAACCGGCATCACGCAGCTGTCCCCGCCGCCGCAAGAATGAGTAATAAAGTCTTAATAACCAAGCGTCTGTTTCTGAGACGGCCGCGCAGTACAGACCTGACGGCGGTTCACGCAATCATGATGCGACCCGAGGCCATGCGCTATTGGGGCACCCCGGAACACGCAAGACCAAGGATTGGTTGGACCGTTCGGTTTCGGCATCTGATTTAGGACAATCGGATGAATTCTTGCTGGAACTGGACGGGGCGGTTATC
>JBARVN010000035.1:0-3506 GCA_049646285.1 Albidovulum sp.
TGGACACGGCGGTCGGCCTCTTGCCGCTGTAGTTCCGGTGGTATGATTTCGGCATCGCTGCCAATTCCGGCGACAGACACGTCAAGCATCTGGTTCAGCCGGTCGTAGTCAACGCCGTTGAGAAGGGCGAAAATGTCGGCGTCATCAGCCTCGGCACGCGCTGAAACCCGGATGCGGTCGCCAATCATACCGGTGAAGACACGGTGACTGCGCTCCTCGGCACCGGCACCAAAAAGGCCAAGATCTTCGCGGTAGGTGACGCCTTTAACAATTGCAAAACCGCTTTTCCCAGACATCGCGTCAATATTGGTGCCGACGATCTGCATGGCCATGCCAGAAATGCCACCTGCGCCCTTTGGCGGCAGCAAAGTGACCCGCAAGGCGATAATGGCGCCGTCCTTTTCATAGACATAGACTTCGTTCTCATCCCTTTCGGACGAAACGGCCCGGTCTATCGCAACCGCCGCCTTGAGAGTTGGATTTTCCTTAATTTCATCAGGGATCATTTCGTCACTCGCCATATCATAACGGCGGCCCAGCCTGTCGGCGGCGGCGGCGTCCCAGCCGCGCCGGGTCCAGCCTTCTGGCGCGTCGGGCAGAAAGTCACGCCGGGCCATCGCGCGCAGGCTTCTGCGTTCTTTTTCCGCAGCAAGAGCGGCCTGCTGATCGCCAAACCGGCCCGATATTGTGCTGAAATATTCAGACACGCCGAATGATCCGGATAAAGGATCGGCCCGACGGCCCTGATTGACATAGTCAACACCGCACACGGCCACACCTGCCACGAAGATAAACGTTCCCAGATATATCTTCGACATGCAGGATATCCTTGCGGCAATTGAGTGTCTGCGGCCCGGATACCGAAATAATGCGGCGTCAGAATGACGCGGTGCTGTCGATTTTACGTTATATCATCCCCGGCACAACAAGATCGGGGGGGCGGTGCCCGTCGGCGAATGTCTTGATGTTGATGATCACCTTTTCGCCCATCTCTATCCGCCCTTCGACCGTGGCTGACCCCATATGCGGTAACAAAACAACGTTGGTCAGTTCGCGCAAACGTGGGTTGATCTCATGGCCATGCTCGAAGACGTCAAGCCCGGCCCCGGAAATCTCGCCCGTCCGCAGCATGCGGGTCAGGGCGTTTTCATCGATCACTTCACCGCGCGATGTATTCACGATCACGGCCGATGGTTTCATAAGCTTAAGGCGTCGGGCGTTCATCAAATGAAACGTGGACGGCGTGTGGGGGCAATTGATTGAAATCACGTCCATCCGGCTGACCATTTGATCAAGGCTTTCCCAATAGGTGGCGTCTATTTCGGCCTCCTGCTCGGGGCGCAGCCGCTTTCGGTTGTGATAGTGGATCTGCATGCCGAAGGCATGCGCGCGCCGGGCGACCGCGGTACCAATACGACCCATTCCAAGGATGCCCAGCCGACGCCCGCCAACTCTTCCGCCCATAAACGCCGTGGGCGCCCAGCCTTGCCAATTGCCGGCTTGCATGGTCGCCAGGCCTTCGGGGATGCGCCGGGTCACGGCAAGGATCAGCGCCATTGTCATATCGGCCGTATCATCGGTGACCACGCCGGGGGTGTTGGACACCAATATGCCCCGCTGGCGGGCGGAATGGATATCGATATGATCCACTCCGGCGCCGTAGTTGGCGATCAGTTTAAGCCGTTCGCCCGATTGAGCCAGCAGGTTGGCATCAATCTGGTCCGTCACGCACGGCACCAGCACATCAGCACTGCGCACAATGGCCGCCAGCTCCTCTCGGGTCATTCTGGTGTCGGGGTCACGCAGCTCCACATCGAAAAGCTCCTTCATCCGGGTTTCGACGACCTCGGGTAGCCGTCGCGTCACGACAACACTCAGACGCTTTGATCCCATGGGGCAGCTCTCCTCTCTTTCAATAGCGCGTAGCTGCTGTCAAAGTGCCGCTGAACGGGGCAGGCTACAAGCCCCGAATAGGCGTCCATGGACAGACGCATGAGGAATGAGCACGATATGACCGAATTGGCGGGAAGCAGGCATACATTTCTGGCGACTGCAGTCGCGTTTCTTGCGGTCATTGGGGCTTTGGTTCCCGGGCCGCTGCAGGCAGACACCAAACGTGGGTCGATGACCAATCTGCCCTTGCCACGCTTTGTGTCTTTGAAGGCTGCCGAAAGCAATGTGCGGCGCGGTCCCAGCAAAGAGCACCGGATTGACTGGGTGTTCAAGATGCCGGGTTTGCCGCTGCGCGTTACGGCCGAATTTGAACACTGGCGGCGCGTTGAAGACAGTGAAGGGCAGGGTGGCTGGATCTACTATAGCCTTTTGTCCGGGGTACGAACGGTTTTGTTTGAGCCGGATCGGACACCACTTTTGACCCGGCCCGATCCTGATGCCCCGGTTGTGGCCGAGGCCGAAGCGGGCGTGATCGGCCGATTGGGGGCATGCAGCCTTGAATGGTGCCAAGTGACCGCAGGGGGAGAGAAGGGCTGGGTGACAAAAACCGCCCTTTGGGGCGTTGCCGTCGATGAGGTCAGGGAATAGTCCTGCACATAATCGGAAGCGGAAGTTTGCAGCCTGATGCCATTTTGGTGGATAGCGTGAGGTTTGAGTGGGGTGTCTGCAATGGCTGAAAATCGGAACCAATTGAACATTTCGGCCGGTGCAGCATCGGTTACGGTGGCTTTGGTCCTTGTGAGCCTCAAACTCTGGGCTTTGGGGATCACGTCCTCTCTGTCTATCGCCGCGTCCCTCACCGACAGCGCCCTTGATCTGATGATGTCTTTGGGCGGGTTGATCGCGATCCTCTATGCGGCCCGTCCGGCCGACGAAGATCACGCGTTTGGCCATACCTCGGTCGAGGATTTGGCGGCGTTGGCACAATCAGTTTTTATTGCGATTTCCGGGACCGTGATCGGCGCTTCGGCCGTGCGGCGGCTTTTTTCCGATGCACCACCGGCATTGATGGCAGAAGATCGCGGTATTTTGGTGATGCTGGCGTCAATCGGGCTGACCGCGACGCTGGTGCTGTGGCAAAGGCGGGTGGCGCGATTGACGGGCAGCAAAGTTGTGGCGGCAGATTCGCTTCACTACTTGTCCGACCTTATTCCCACCATCGGGACGATTGCAGCGCTTTGGGCATCGCGCCGGTTTGGTCTGGGGCAAGTCGACAGTATCGTCGCATTGGCCGCGGCGTTCATGCTGATATTTTCGTCAGCCCGCATTGGAAAATCCGCATGGGATGCGCTGATGGACAGGCGGGCAGATCCTGAGTTGATAGAAGGGATTTCGGCGTTGGCCCGCGACTGGCCCGAGGTGAAGGGGTTCCATGATCTGAAGACCCGCATGGCAGGGCACCGGGTGTTTGTGAACATCCACATTGAGTTGGACGGGGATCAAACCCTGCGCGAAGCCCATGCCATCGGGGCCGGCCTGCGCCGCCGGATCATCGAGACCTGGCCGCAATGTGATGTTATCGTTCACAAAGATGTGGCGCGCGAGACCTGAAC
>JBARVN010000036.1:0-6564 GCA_049646285.1 Albidovulum sp.
ACGCCCCACGGTGCCCGTCACGCCACCGCGCACGACCCCTGCCCCCAGATGCCAGCTTTGCGCGTAAGCCCCGATTAAAAACGTCAGCCGCACTGCGGGCAGCATTTCCATCACGCGTGTACGCCACATTTGGGCACAGCGCCGAGGCGGTGGCAGATCGCTGCCCTTGGGGTCATAGCCGGGAAAGCAAAAGGCCATGGGCAGAATGGCCACGCGGGCCCGGTCGTAAAACACGTCCGGGCCAAGCCCTAACCAGTCGCGCAACCGATCACCCGACGGGTCGGTGAAGGGGCGGCCCGATTGGTGCACCCGCGCGCCCGGCGCCTGCCCGGCGATCAAAATCCGGGCGGTTTCGTCAAACCACACCACAGGGCGCGGCTTATGCGCGGTGGCGGTTGCCGCGAAATCATCCGCGCAGAGGCGGCACGCCCTGATCTGATCAACAATCGCCATCCACCCATGCTGCCCTGAGTCGGGCCAAGGGGAAAGCCGTTTGCACGCCATTTCGGTGCATCTGCAATATGTAAGGGACGACCAGACCAGTTTGGTATGCGTGCCGCGAGTGAAACCCGTGTATCGGCGATGCCGCCAAAAGGTCTGAGGCAGGCTCTGGCCGTTGCTCCATTCGGAAAATTCAGCTAAGTCCGGGCTAACGTGTTTAATGGGGAGGGCAGAGGCGGATGTATCGCGTCTGGAACTATGTCACCAGCTACTCGCTGCTGCTGATCGCGGGTGCGCTGATCGCACTGATCTGGGCCAATGTGGATGTCTCAAGTTACCACCACTTTGTCGATTTTGTACTGATCGACAATTTCATTATTGGCCATCCCCACGTCGAAGGCGGGCATGTCACGCGCACGCTTACGCTGCATTATCTGGTCAATGATGTGCTCATGGCATTTTTCTTCGCGATTGCCGCAAAAGAAGTTTGGGAAGCTGTGATCCTTGAAAACGGATCATTGCGCGGCCGCAAGGCGATGACGCCACTGATTGCCACTGCAGGCGGGATGTTCGGCCCAATTGCTGTCTACCTTGGGTTGGCAGCGATGCTGGGTGTCTATGAAACTGTCAGCCGTGGCTGGGCGATCCCAACCGCCACTGACATTGCGTTTTCTTACCTTGTTGGCCGCATGGTGTTTGGTGCAGGTCATCCCGCCATTCGGTTTTTGCTATTGCTGGCGATTGCCGATGATGCGGCAGGGTTGATCATCTTAGCGATTTTCTATCCTTCAGCCCCCCTTGCACCTGAATGGCTGCTCCTGTCATTCGGCGCGGCCGCTGCAGTCTATATCCTTGCCAACTGGCTGCCTCGCTATCTTGACCGTGGCAATCAAATGCGCCCGATGTCTAGTTGGGTGCGCCAAAAACTGTCTTTCTGGCCCTATCTGCTGGCCGCTTGTCTAAGCTGGTTTGGCTTCCAGGAAGCCGGCATTCACCCTGCCCTAGGTCTTTTGCCAATCGTGCCCACAATCCCCCACGCCGACCGGGCGTTCGGGATTTTTGCCGAAGCTGAGCAATATCTGACCGACCTGTTGAACTGGATTGAGCACAAGCTGAAATACCCAGTTGAGATCGTGCTGTTTTTCTTTGGTCTTCTGAACGCAGGGGTCGCATTCTCGGCGATATCCGAGCCGACCTGGTTGGTCCTGTTAGGCTTGATCATCGGCAAGCCGTTGGGGATTTTCCTCTTTGGCTGGTTCGCCGCCTATCCAATGGGGCTGGGACTGCCCAAGGGCATGCGTTCGATAGATCTGGTGGTGGTGGGGTGCATCGCGGCTATTGGTTTCACAGTGGCGCTTTTTGTAGCCTCGGTGGCCTTCCCGGCCGGACCCGTACAGGACGCTGCCAAAATGGGCGCGCTCTTTTCGTTTGGGGCTGCGATTATTTCACTGGTCGCAGGCAAGCTTTGCCGCGTGCAAAAGGTGAGTGCCTGATAAGCCTCTCATGGCCCGCCAGATCTATGGCGGGCCAAAACACCCTAGAATTTCCCTGTATTTTGCCCTTTCGATCCGCCATAATGGCGGCAAGATGTTCCTGTAACACCAAAATTAACCAAAGGTCCGTAAGGACAAAGAGGCACACAGAGCAGCGCCAGGGTCAGGGATGCTCGAATTCGAGAATGTTAGTAAATCGTTTTGGACTGGAAAGACGCGCAAGGTGATCCTTGATCGCGCCTCGTTTCGTATCGAACTGGGCAATTCAATGGGCATCCTGGCGCCGAACGGTACGGGCAAGACAACCATCATCAATATGATGGCCGGACTTGAAAAACCCGACGAAGGAACCATTCGAAAGACCTGCCGCGTCTCTTTCCCATTAGGGTTCATGGGCGGCGTTGTCGGCAAACACACGGCGCGGGAAAATGCGCGTTTTATCGCGCGGCTCTACGGGCTGGATCCGGACTATGTTGAGGCGTTCAGCCGTTGGCTTTGCGGCATCGAGGAATATTTCGACATGCCCGTGGGCACCTTTAGTGCCGGTATGAGATCGCGGTTTACCTTTTCGCTCCTGCTGGCGATGGAGTTTGACATTTACCTGATAGACGAAGGTATGCCCTCGACCACGGACGTCGAGTTCAATCGCAAGGCAGGCTCAATTCTGCGCGATCGCCTGAAGACTTCGACGGTGGTTGTCGTGTCTCATCAGCCTGCAACGCTAGAGAAATTCTGCCGAACAGCCGCTGTTCTACATAACGGACAATTGCATATGTTTAACACTCTGGAAGAAGCGAAACGGATGTATGACTATGCCGCCCAAAGCTAGTAAATTCCGCATTCGCAAGGCGGAACCTGCCCCAGTCGCCGCATCTTCGGATGCGCCGGAAGCAATGCCGTTTCAAAAAGACCCACTTGACGACGGGTTCGGTTCCGAACCCTTCCCCACGGCACGCGACGATCAGGTGCTGGGTGCCACGACCAATCGGGTTGAAGATGAGATCGCCGCAATTGAGGCTGAGGGATTGACCGGGCGGCAATTGCGCACGGCGCGCCGTGTGGCGCACAAGAACGGTATCGACGCCGCCTCTGATCATGAGGCAGTGGCGTTGCTGCGGCGGCGCGGCATCGACCCGTTTCAACCGTCAGCCGTGCTGAAATTGATCGAAGGCAACCGACCCGATGCGCAGGCGACTGACCGTGTGCAACTGCCCCAGACAGTCAAGAAACAAAATTCCCTGCCCGCAGCTGCGCCAATGCCCGAAGCGCAGCGGGCCCAGGAAATCATGCATATCCAGCGCGACATCGTCCGACGGCGACGGCGCGCCTTTATGCTGTTGTTGTCACGGCTGGCGGTCTTTGTATTCTTGCCGACTTTTGCCGCAGGCTGGTACTTCTACAAAATGGCGACGCCGTTTTACGCCACAACCACCGAATTTGTCATTCAACAGGCAGAATCGGCCTCGGCAGGTCTCGGCTCGATGTTCCGGGGCACGCAATTTGCCACATCTCAGGATTCCATCGCGGTTCAGGGTTATCTGCAATCACGCGACGCCTTGATGCGGCTGGATGCGGACATTGGTTTCAAGACGCACTTCTCCCAAGACTTCATAGATCCGCTACAACGGCTTGACGCAGGTTCAACCAATGAAGCGGCCTACAAAGTCTATAAACGCAACGTAAAAATTGGTTATGACCCGACGGAAGGGTTGATCAAAATGGAAGTGACCGCCGCTGATCCCGTCGTCAGCCAGCAGTTCTCAGAAGCGCTGATCGGCTATGCCGAACAGCAGGTCGATCAACTGTCCAGCCGTTTGCGCGACGACCAGATGGAAGGTGCCCGCGCGAGTTTCGACGATGCCGAAGCAAAGGTTCTGGCAGCCCAACAGCGCGTTTTGACCTTGCAAGAAGGCTTGGGAATTTTGGACCCGTTGACCGAGCAAGGGGCTGTGATGGGTCAGGTCGGATCACTGGAAACCGAACTGCAACGCAAGCGGTTGGAATTACAGCAACTCTTGGACAATACGCGCCCAAATCAGGCGCGCGTGGCCGGGGTTCAAGGCGACGTAAAGCGATTGGAAACGATGATAGCCGGGCTACGCTCGCAACTGACAAACAGTGTCGATGGCGCGACGTCTTTGGCACAGATCGGCGGTCAGATCCGCATTGCAGAAGCGGATCTGCAGACCCGGCAGCTGATGCTTAGCCAGGCCTTGCAGCAGCTTGAAACAGCCCGGATCGAAGCCAACCGACAGGTGCGGTATCTGGAAACCAGCGTCAGCCCCGTCGCCCCCGATGAGGCAACTTATCCCCGCGCGTTTGAAAACACGCTCTTGGCCTTTCTGATCTTCGGTGGCATTTACCTTATGCTGTCGCTGACCGCGTCAATCTTGCGCGAACAGGCGACATCGTAAGGGGCTGAACATGACGAATATGAAAGATGTGACCGTTGGCGCACTGACAGTGGGCAATGACAGGGCATTGACGATCATCGCGGGACCGTGCCAGCTGGAAAGCGCTGATCATGCCCAGATGATTGCCGGTCGCATGGCCGAGGCCTGCGCGGGAGTCGGCGCGCAATACATCTTCAAGGCCAGCTATGACAAGGCCAACCGAACGTCACTGGCGGGCAAACGCGGGCTGGGCATTGACGCAGGTCTGAAGGTGCTGGAAGGCGTGCGCGCGCAGTTGGGCATGCCGGTTCTGACCGACATTCATGATGCCGAACAGGCGCGCATTGCGGGGGGTGTGGTCGATGTCATCCAGATCCCTGCGTTTTTGTGCCGCCAGACTGATCTTTTGCTGGCGGCGGGTGCTACGGGCTGCGTGGTCAACATCAAGAAGGGCCAGTTTCTGGCACCTTGGGAAATGGGAAATGTGGCGGCCAAAGTCGCCAGCACCGGCAATGACAACATTCTGTTGACCGAGCGGGGCAATTCATTTGGCTACAACACGCTCGTGGCCGATATGCGCGGCCTGCCGACAATGGCGAAAACCGGTTATCCCGTGATCATGGATGCAACCCATGCCGTGCAGCAGCCCGGCGGGCTTGGCGGCTCGTCCGGTGGACAGCGCGAATTTGCCCCGGTCATGGCCCGTGCCGCCGTCAGCCTTGGTATTGCCGGCGTGTTCATAGAAACGCATCAGGACCCTGACAATTCGCCCTCGGACGGGCCGAATATGATCTATCTCGATCAGATGCCAAAGCTGCTGGAAACACTGATGGCATTGGACAGAATCGCCAAATCAGACCCGGTGCGGATCTGACGCCGCGGCGCTACACAACTTGACCGGCTGCCCAGCCCGATGACCATGCCCATTGAAAATTATACCCGCCTAACCAGCCGGTCACATCCACCGCCTCGCCGATGAAATGCAGGCCCGGTACAGCTTTCACCTCCATCGTCCGGGCTTCAAGCGCGTCTGTATCAACACCGCCCAGCGTCACTTCGGCGGTGCGGTAGCCTTCCGAGCCAACAGGAAGAACCTGCCAGCTGTTCACTGCCGCCCCGATCCGGTCCAGCACGGCATTCGGCTGATCGGCAAGCCGCCCTGCGACGCCCATATCATCAAGCACCATCAGCGCCAGCTTTTCCGGCAGATACCGTGCGAGCACATTGTGAATGGCACTTCGTCCCGATGTCGCCCGGTCCGTTCGCAGCTGCGTGGCCACATCAAGACCACGCACCAGATCCAGGCTCAGACGGTCCCCCTCCCGCCAGTAGGAGCTGATCTGCAGGATCGATGGCCCCGACAACCCGCGATGCGTAAACAGCAACCCTTCGTCGAATGCAGTCTTGCCAAGGCTGACCCGCGCCTGAACCGACACCCCGGCCAGTGGGCGCAATCGTAAAAGCTCTTGCTCGGCAAAGGTCAAAGGGACCAGCCCGGGCCGCGTATCAGTCACGGGAACGCCAAAGTCTTCAGCAATACGGTACGCAAACCCGGTTGCCCCCATCTTGGGGATGGATTTTCCACCCGTCGCCACCACCAGCCGCTCTGCCAGAATCGGCCCATGAGACGTGGCGACTCGAAAACCACCATCTCGATCAATGTTCACCACGGTAGAGCCCAGCCGAAGATCCACCCCGGCTTCCGCCATCTGATGCGTCAGCATTGAAACGACCTGTCGCGCAGACCCATCGCAAAACAACTGCCCCAAGGTCTTTTCATGCCAGCCGATTCCGGCGGCGTCGATACGGGCTATGAAGTCAGCGGGAGTGAACCGACGCAGCGCTGATAGAGCAAATCGGGGGTTTTTGGACAAAAACCGCTCTGGCGGAGTGGAAAGATTGGTAAAATTACACCGTCCGCCCCCCGATATCCGGATCTTTTCGCCCGGCGCCCTTGCATGATCGAGCACAATGGCACGCCTGCCGCGCCGCCCTGCTTCGATGGCGCACATCATGCCAGCTGCCCCGGCACCGAGGATAAGAACGTCGGTCGCTTCCATGACCATGTCGAGTATCCCTGATCCGCACTCTGCACAATCACCGACCGCGAATTTGGTCTTGCGGCTCTCAACACGCTTGGGTATGAACCCGCACAGTTGGGGCGTGGCCAAGTGGTAAGGCATCGGTTTTTGGTACCGTGTACCGTAGGTTCGAATCCTACCGCCCCAGCCAACCAC
>JBARVN010000037.1:0-1663 GCA_049646285.1 Albidovulum sp.
CAGCGCACTTTCCCCATAGACAGCACTCAGCCCACGCGGCTTCCACCTTGGGAGATTTTCCAACGCGGGCCGCCAGAGCACCAAGCCCAACTCTAACACACCGGCCCGCATCGAAAAATCTTCACCAAGTGCGACATTGATCAACAACACTGACGCTCAGCTGCAATTTCTCGAAACCGGACTTCCAACTTTTCACAAAATGTTATCACCGAACGGACCGGAACAGTTCGAACGAAGCCGCAATTCATTCGGTGGTGAATAACGTCAAAATTATTGTGCTTAGCACAAGCCCAAACCAAGCAGGAAAGTCTTTGGCTTTTGTTCTTTGGCACTCGCGTTGAGCAGCAACCCCCTCCGCTAAATTTGGCATGCAAACTAGTCGGATTACTTTCGTTCATGTGCGAGAGACGGGCCAAGGCGCTAGTTCATAGCGGACCCACCTTCACGTTTGCGTCGCTTTATGTAGCTGTCCAACTCTTCCACAGTGGCAATGTCCAAGACCGGTTCTTCATATTCGGAAAGCATTTGTTTCCAGATCGTGTTGGCGCGGTCGCGTGCAGTCACGCTGCCCCGCTCGACCCAGGAACCGTAGTTGTCCCAATTGGACACAAGCGGCGCATAGAACGCGTTTTCATAACGCGACATTGTATGCGTTGCGCCAAAGAAGTGGCCCGCAGGACCTACTTCGCGGATGGCATCCACGGCCAGCGACGCCTCATCCACCACAATCGGGTCAAAATAGGCGTTCATCATCTGCAACATTTCGGCGTCGAGGATCAGTTTTTCGAAACTGGCCGTCAGCCCGCCATGCATCCATCCGGCCGCATGGTTCAGAAGATGTGCGCCGCCCATAAGTGCGCCCCAGATCGCCATCTGACTCTCATAGGCCGCCTGGAAATCCACTTCGTTCGCCGCCGTCACGTTGGACGACCGGAACGGCACCCCGATGTGACGTGCCAGTTGCCCCGAGGCCTGTGCGGCCTTGGTGTATTCCGGCGTGCCAAAAGCGGGCGACCCGGATCGCATGTCAACGTTTGAGGTAAATCCACCGTACATAACCGGCACGCCGGGCCGCACGATCTGGGTCAGAACGATCCCGGCCAGCGCCTCGGCATGCTGCTGAACCAACGCGCCGGCCAGCGTCACCGGGCTCATCGCACCGGCCAGCGTGAAGGGCGTGATCGCCAGAACCTGACCGTGACTGGCCATCGCAATCAGGCCTTCGGACATCGGCAGATCCAGTTGCAGCGGAGAATTGGTGTTGATGATCCCAAGCAGCACCGGCCGGCCCTTCAACCCGTCCGGCGTCGTGCCCATCGCGATCGCGGCCATTTCGATCCCGTCCATCGTACGGCCATGACCCAGCGTCTGGGTTTGCCAGTTCTTGTCCAAAAGCGTGATCTGGGCACGGTAGATGTCGAGGTGACGCGTGTTGGCGGGCAGATCCATCGGCTCAAACGGGCCGCCGCCTTCCTGATGAAGGACGTTCAGCGATTGCACCAGCCGCAGATAGTCGCACATCTCGGCATAGGTGCCGTCGCGACGCCCGCGATCATTGTCCATCACATAGGCCGGACCACCGACCGAGGCATAAATCGTGTCGCGCCCGCCGATTTTCAGATTATGGGCCGGATTGCGGGCCTCAAGCGTGAAATGATCGGGC
>JBARVN010000038.1:0-20152 GCA_049646285.1 Albidovulum sp.
TGCGGCATGACCGTGTCGATCTCGACCGAGGACATCCGCTCCTTGATCGCGCGCTCCATACGCAGGAGGCCGACGCGGTACTGGTTTTCCATCAGCTCGCCGACCGAACGCACCCGGCGGTTGCCGAGGTGGTCGATGTCGTCGATCTCACCTTTACCGTCGCGCAGTTCGACCAATGCCTTGATACAGGCAATGATGTCTTCGCGGCGCAGCGTGCGCATGGTGTCTTCGGCATCCAGATCAAGACGCATGTTCATCTTGACACGGCCTACAGCCGAAAGGTCGTAGCGTTCGCTATCAAAGAACAGCGTGTCGAAAAGCTGGCTTGCCGCTTCAACGGTGGGCGGCTCGCCCGGGCGCATGACACGGTAGATATCCATAAGCGCGGTGTCGCGGCCCATGTTCTTGTCCGCAGCCATTGTGTTGCGCATGTAGGGGCCGACATTGACGTTGTCGATATCGAGGATTGGCAACGAGGTGATGCCGTTATCCAGCAGTACCTTCAATGTGCCACCCGTAATCTCGCCCTCTTTGTCGACGACCTGGGTCAACTCATCCCCGGCCTCGACATAAATCGCGCCGGTTTCTTCGTTGATGATATCCTTGGCGACAAAGCGCCCCAGAATATGATCGAAAGGCACGAGAAGATCTGTCACCTTGCCTTCGTCGATCAGTTTCTTGACCATGCGCGGCGTAACTTTCTCGCCCGCTTTGGCAATCACTTCGCCGGTTGCTGCATCAACAAGGTCATAAACCGGACGGGTGCCGCGCACACGCTCGGGGAAGAATTTGGTCACCCAGCCCTTGTTCTTCTTCAGCTTGAACTCGACCGTGTTGTAATAGGCATCCATGATGCCTTCCTGATCAAGACCAAGCGCATAAAGCAGCGTCGTCACCGGCAGTTTGCGGCGACGGTCAATGCGCGAAAAGACGATGTCTTTTGCGTCGAACTCAAAGTCGAGCCACGAACCGCGATAGGGAATGATGCGGCAGGCGAACAGGAGCTTGCCCGAGGAATGGGATTTGCCCTTGTCGTGGTCGAAAAACACGCCCGGCGAACGGTGCATCTGGGAAACGATGACCCGCTCGGTGCCGTTGACAATAAAGGTCCCGTTCGGTGTCATCAGAGGCATATCGCCCATGAACACGTCCTGTTCCTTGATATCCTTAACGGATTTCGCGCCGGTATCTTCGTCGACATCAAACACGATCAGACGCAGAGTCACCTTCAGAGGTGCCGCATAGGTCATGTCGCGGGCCTGACATTCTTCAACGTCATATTTGGGCTTTTCAAGCTCGTACTTTACGAACTCAAGAATAGCGTTTTCATTGAAATCCTTGATCGGGAAGACCGACTGGAAGACACCCTTGATGCCTTCGCCATCGGCTGGCTTGTCGCCGTCGCCGGATTTCAGGAAAAGATCATAGGAAGATTTCTGAACCTCAATGAGGTTCGGCATTTCCAGGACTTCACGAATTTTGCCGAAGTATCTACGGATACGCTTCTGGCCAACGTAAGCTTGCGCCATGCTCGTCGTCACCTTTCGTCTCTTCGCGGGGGCGCTCATGTCGGGGTCACACGGGCGCGCCGCTTGCGAATGAAGGAAGTCAGGTTCTATTCCCGCAAACCGTCCCACCGGCCTGCACCCGAACCCTGAACCTTGCCTTGGAAGAAACTCAAAGGGCCAAAGCCCCTACCAAGACAGGTTCGGCTGGGCCCGGGAAATCCCCGGACCCAGCCAGTGTCAAAGGAAGAGGTGCAGATGCACCCCGCCCAATTACTTAAGCTCAACCTTGGCGCCAGCCGCTTCGAGCTTCGCTTTGATCTCTTCAGCTTCAGCTTTGGCAGCGCCTTCTTTGACTTTGCCACCGGCTTCAACCAGATCTTTTGCTTCTTTCAGACCCAGACCAGTGATCGCGCGAACTTCTTTGATCACGTTGATCTTCTGAGCGCCGGCTTCGGTAAGCACGACGTCAAATTCGGTCTTTTCTTCTGCAGCTTCAGCAGCCGCAGCAGGACCAGCCATCATGACGGCGCCACCGGCAGCCGGCTCGATGCCGTATTCATCCTTGAGGATGGTTTTCAGTTCCTGAGCTTCGAGAAGCGTGAGGTTCACGATCTCTTGGGCGAGTTTTTTAAGATCAGCCATTTTTCTCATCCGTTCCTAAGTATTGTGTTCCAACGTCGGGGTCTTGACCCCACGAAGGCACTAAGTTGCTCACGCGGCAAGCCGCTCCTCCAAAGTGGAGAGGATGCTCGCGATGTTCGAAGCAGGCGCGCCAATGGCCCCGGCAATGTTGGAAGCGGGCGCACCGATGCAGCCCACGATCGAAGCAATAAGCTCCTCACGCGACGGCATAGAGGCGACGGCTTTCACACCAGCCTGGTCCAGAGCGTTCTCACCCATCGCACCACCAAGGATAACGAACTTGTCGTTGGCCTTGGCGTACTTATCCGCGACCTTCGCAGCTGCGACTGGGTCTTCGGAATAGGCAAGAACGGTCATGCCCAAGAGAAGTTTGCCAATGCTTGCGCAGGGCTTACCTTCAAGAGCGATCTTGGCGAGCTTGTTCTTGGCAACGCGTACGGACCCACCTACGGCACGCATTTCTGCGCGCAGGTCCTGCATCTGAGCAACCGTCATGCCTTCGTAGTGGGCAACCACCACGACGCCAGAGCTTTCAAAGATCTGGCCGAGTTCCTCGACCAATTTCTCTTTCTGGGCTCTATCCACGGTTTCTCTCCAAGTATGGGGGTTTCCCCCCGGCTCTCATTTGCCCCCGATGGTCTGGGGGCGTTCGGGTCCGTGATGGTCCCGAGGCCAGGATCGCCCGAGGTCAGCCCCCGGTTAATCTCGTCTCGTTCCCCATCTCAGGAAGGATTTATGGGGTTTCCCCCACCCTCCGTCTCGGACAGGTCAGGGCTTTTTCAAACCCCACCATTTGCCGGGCGCTTTAGACGCCCAGCAAATTCTTTGTCAGCCTCAGTTCCCTGAAGCCGATACCAGATCAACCGACACACCCGGGCTCATGGTCGAGGACACAGATACCTTCTTAAGGTATGCACCTTTCGCACCAGCAGGACGGGCCTTGGCAACGGCATCCACGAACGCGCGGATGTTTTCTGCCAACTTGCCTTCGTCGAATGACACTTTGCCGATACCGGCATGAACCACACCAGCCTTCTCGGCTTTGAACTGAACTTCGCCGCCCTTGGCTGCTTCAACGGCCGCTTTCACGTCCATTGTCACGGTGCCAACCTTGGGGTTCGGCATCAGGTTGCGCGGCCCGAGGATCTTACCCAGACGCCCAACCACCGGCATCATATCCGGGGTTGCGATGCAGCGATCAAACTCGATCTTGCCCGACTGGATAATCTCCATCAGATCTTCCGCACCGACAATGTCAGCACCAGCAGCCGTAGCCTCATCAGCCTTCGGGCCACGGGCAAACACGGCAACGCGAACCGTTTTACCAGTACCGTTCGGCAGTGTTACCACACCGCGGACCATCTGGTCAGCGTGGCGCGGATCGACACCGAGATTCATTGCGATCTCCAGCGTCTCGTCGAATTTTGCCGACGCAACACCCTTGATCAGTTTTACAGCATCCTCGACCGAAAGGTTCGACTTGCCTGCGAAAGCGGCCTTCGAGGCCGTTGTGCGTTTTCCAAACTTGGCCATGACTTAACCTTTCACCTCGATGCCGATCGAACGGGCAGAGCCGAGGATGATCTGCATTGCAGCCTCAACGTCATTCGCGCTCAGATCCTTCATCTTGGCTTCGGCGATCTCGCGCACCTGGGCCACGGTCACATAACCAGCGGTCTCACGACCGGGCTTTTCAGCGCCACGTGGACGGGCACGCTTGCCGACCGGCTTCAGGCCAGCGGCCTTCTTCAGGTAGAAAGATGCAGGCGCCGTCTTCGTTTCAAACGAAAAGGACTTGTCCGCATAGTAGGTGATAACGCACGGAACAGGCGATCCGGCCTCCATCTCCTGGGTCTTTGCGTTGAAGGCCTTGCAGAATTCCATGATATTGATCCCGCGCTGACCCAAAGCAGGTCCAACGGGGGGCGACGGGTTTGCTTGCCCCGCCTTAATTTGCAGCTTGAGGCTGCCGACTACCTTCTTGGCCATCTGGCCTCTCCTTTATCACTGTCGCCCACATTGGACGAAGTTTAGTGGTGCGGTCCGGGATATACCCTCGCCTCCCACGGCAGCACGTCAGGATGCTTTTTGCACCTGCGTGAATTCCAGCTCGACCGGCGTTGGCCGGCCAAAAATCGATACCGTCACTTTCAGGCGGCTCGCATGTTCATCGACTTCCTCGACCATGCCGGAGAAGCCTTCAAACGGGCCATCGGTAACGCGAACCTGCTCACCGATTTCAAACCGGATCAGGTTGCGTGGCGCGGCCTCGCCTTCTTCAACACGGTTGAGGATCTGATTCACCTCAGAATCACGCATCGGCATCGGCTTGCCCTGCGGGCCCAGAAAACCGGTCACGCGATTGATCGACGTAATCAGATGATAGCCGCGATCTGTCATGTCCATGTGGACAAGAACATAGCCGGGCATAAAGCGACGCTCTGACGTTACTTTCTTGCCGCGACGGATCTCCAGCACCTCTTCTGTCGGCACCAGAACTTCGTCGATCTCATCCTCAAGGCCCTTCTCGGCGACGGAATGTCTGATCTGTTCGGCGATCTTCTTCTCGTAGTTCGAGAGAACGCTCACCGAATACCACCGCTTCGCCATCTGTCTCAGACCCCGCTCAACCGACGGTATACCGCCGGAAAATTCTTAATTTCCAATGGGTTGCCCCATATTCGCCCGAACAAAAAACAGCGCGCGAGAGCGAATCGTTGCGCGCCGGTGCGGGTGAATTGCGCATCACCTACAAGCGTTCACCTTGAAATTCAAGGCCAAACGCCCGCATTTCTTGTTGCCAGATCAGAGGTTAGCCGGCCATTCCCAGAACCGCCGTCAAACCGAACTGGATGATCGTGTCCACCAGAAAAAAGAAGACTGATGTCAGGGCCGCCATAACGAAGACCATCGCCGTGGTCAGCATCACTTCACGCCGACCGGGCCAGACCACTTTGGCAGTCTCGGACCGGACCTGCTGGAGGAATTGCAGGGGATTGATTGCCATGTCTGTTTCGCCTCAGGTCTCGTTGCAACGGATGGGAGATACGCGCCTTCTGGCCCGGTTTCAAGCCTTTAGGCGCGCAGCCGCGCAAAACCGATTTATGGCGCGCATAGGGATCCTGTTGTACACCAATCGCGGGGTAGACCAGCACTTGCCCTATTAGTAAAATGCGTATTTGGTGGCAGAAATGCCGCGTTGGACGATCCGCGCTTTCCCAGTTAGGGAGCAGATCATTCTGTTTTCAAGATGGGGCGGCTACTGCCAATCTGCTGCCCGCTTTTAGTGGAGACATGTTATGGAATTCAGCATCCAGCTTTCGGCGGATTATCCGGACAAAAGCTATGGCGGGGATCGGGTGTACCGTGACATGCTGGACCAGGCGATCTTGGGCGACCGGTTGGGCTTTGATGCAGTGTCGATCACCGAACATCACCTAATGAACTTGCTGATGATGCCCGCGCCTTTGCAATTCGCCGTCAAGATCGCGGCCCACACGCACCGGATCAAGATCATGACCTCGATCGTGGTGCTGCCACTGCATGACATGCGCACTTATGCGGGCGAGGTGGTGGTGGCCGATATCTTTACCGAAGGGCGGTTGTTGCTGGGCGTCGGTCGCGGTGCCTTCGCCTATGAGATGGAGCGGCTCGGCGTGCCGATGGCCGAAACCCAGGCCCGCTTCAATGAATCGCTTGAGGTTTTGCAAGCCCTTCTTTCCCGTGAAGAAGTCAGCTGGGATGGCACCTATTACAAATTCGATCCGATCACGATCATGCCACGCCCGCTTCGCCCCGGCGGACCGCAAATGATGATGGCGGTGATGAACCCCGAAGGTATTTACCACTGCACCAAACGCGGCTTTCATATCCAGACCACAGCTCTTTCAGGCAATCACCAGATGTTGGTCAATCAGGTCAGCGCCTTTAACCGCGCCAAGGATGAGATGGGCGAGGCGGGGCGTGATTTGACGCTGACCCTGTCGCGTCTGAGCTTTGCGGTGACCTCCGAGGCAGACCGGCGCGCCAAGATCGCCTCGGCACATCATTATTACAGCCGCTTCGACAATGTCTTTACCGGCCCCGGCCTCGTTGACAACGGCATGGCGCGCGCGCTGCCCCGCGCCCAGACGGCCGAGGAACTGGCCGAAAGCTTGCTCATTGGCACAACCTCCGAGATCATCGACAAACTTGGGCCCTATGCCGATCTGGGCATTGACCGGGTGATCATCAACCCGAACTTTGAGACCGATCCAAGCGAAGTGCTGGACTGCCTGCACCGCTTCGCCGAAGAGATCATGCCGCATTTTACCAAATCTGCGCCAAGCCGAGCAGCCGAATAACCCGCACTCAGGAGACCGTAATGCCCATCATCCGCGTCGAAATGTTTCCCGGCCGCAGTGCCGATCAAAAACGCGCCCTTGTAAAGGAGTTGACCGAAGGCTTTGTGCGCGCCGCCGGCGGCACAGAGCAATCGGTTCATGTCATCCTCAGCGATGTGGAGCAAAGCAACTGGGGGTCTGGCGGCGCGCTTTATTCAGACAAGATAAAGTAGGGGGCGTGCTTTGACCGATATCATCGATTGCGACTACAGCATTGACGGCGATGGCCCGCCGCTGTTCTTGATCCACGGCATCGGGGCTGCGCGCAACACATGGGCCAAGGCGCTGCCGGTGCTGCGCAAGCGCTTCACCGTCGTGACCTATGATCTGCGCGGCCATGGCACCTCCCCCCTGCCATCTGGCACATTCGACCTTGATGCTTTGGTGGCGGACCTGGAGCGGGTCCGCGAACGCACAGGCTTTGAGGCCGCCCATTTTGCCGGCCATTCGCTGGGCGGCATGATCGGCCCGGCCTATGCGCTGAAATATCCCGGCCGGGTGCTGTCGCTGGGCCTGCTGTCCACCGCTGCATTTCGCACCGAAGACGACAGCGCCAAGGTCTGGGCCGTAGTGCGCGCGATGGAGGAAAGGGGCATCCCGCAGGTGCTCGAAACCCTGACGGCACGCTGGTTCACCGACGCCTTCATCGCGGCCAACCCCGATGTGGTCCGCCGCAGGCTGAAACAGGTTGTCGACACCGATCCGGGCGTATTTCTGAACGTCTTTCGCATCTATGCAGGAACCGAGATGGCGCCTTGGCTGCACAAGGTCACGGCCCCGTCGCTGATCCTGACAGGTGAGCATGATGGCGGCTGTAACCCGCGCCTGAACCAGTTGATAGACGCGGCCCTGCCCCGGTCCGAACTGGTGATCTTGCCCGGCTTTAAGCATTCCTTGCTGCTGGAAGCCGGAGACATCGTCGCGGATCACATCGTGCGCTTCCTCACCGCCAGTCGGATGATTTAGGCGCAGATCCCACCGTTTCGCGCGCGAATGTGAAGCTGTGTCAGGTGCACCAAGGCATTTGACATAGAACAAAGAGCGCACCGGACTGGCAGGCTATGCTTGTACGTTCGTTTGAAAAGGAGGTGAACCATGGCCGCATCCACAGCCGGGACCAATTCCAATGCCGCACCGGCTAAGGGGTCAGTGTCGCGCCAGCTTGGATCGGGCAAAACCCGCAATCAGCTTTCCCCGCCCCCCGACGATCCGGAGGCAATCCGCCACGCTTTCGAGACCGGTGAATATCCATATAAAACAAAGATGAAGCGTGCTGACTACGAAAAGAAGAAGGCGCAGCTTCAGGCCGAGTTGCTTAAGGTGCAGCTTTGGGCCCAGGAGACGCAGCAAAAGTTTGTGCTGCTGTTTGAAGGTCGCGATGCAGCTGGAAAGGGTGGCACGGTCAAGCGCTTCACAGAACATTTAAACCCGCGCGCCGCGCGGGTCGTGGCGTTAAACAAGCCCAGCGATGTCGAGAAGGAGCAGTGGTTCTTCCAGCGCTACATCGAACATCTGCCGACCGCCGGAGAAATCGTTTTTTTTGATCGGTCCTGGTACAATCGCGCCGGGGTCGAACGCGTGATGGAGTTCTGCTCGCCCACTGATTATCTGGAATTCATGCGCCAGACACCCGAACTGGAGCGCATGCTGACCCGGTCGGGCATACGTTTGTATAAATATTGGTTCTCGGTCACTCAGGCCGAGCAACGTCGGCGCTTCAAATCGCGTGAGACTGACCCACTGAAACAGTGGAAGCTTTCGCCCATCGACAAAGCCAGCCTGAACAAATGGAATGACTACACCGAAGCCAAGGAAGCGATGTTCTTCTACACCGACACGGCCGACGCGCCCTGGACGATTATCAAATCGGATGACAAGAAGCGCGCCCGGTTGAACTGCATGCTGCACTTCTTGAATTCGTTGAACTATCCGGGAAAGGATCACCATGTTGTTCGCGCCCCTGATCCGCTTCTGGTAGGGGCGACGCATCATGTCATTCACAAATCAGATCATATTCTTGGGACGGCAATTCACCCTTCAGCGCGCCGCAAGGGCAATGGCGGAAACGATGGCAGGACAGCGAAGGATCTGCTGGCCAAAGTATAGGGCGGTACGGGCAATCAAGAGATCGATCATTTTGTTGTCAGTCTTGGCGTAGGTGAGGGCCGCAAATGGTGGTGACATGCAGTGTGCTTGCATCACCAGCGCCGAATTGCCGCCGCCATGTAACCGATTATGCGCATACCACGGACGGGGCGATCAGCAGCCGGTTCCGCACGGGCGAAGCCGCCCGACTGGCTGAGCTGCTCGGACGGCTTCTGCGCTGAGGCAATAGGGACGGATCACTCCGCCTCAACGATCACTTCCGCTTTCATCTTTGGGTGATAGACGCATTTCACCAGATAAGTCCCCGGGGTATCAAAGACCACCTCAGCGCTGGCGCCCTTTTTGATCTTGCCTGTATCCCAATCCCCATTGACCGACGTGGCCGTATGAGGCGCGATATCTGCATTGGTCCAACGCACTTTGTCACCTGCCCGGATCACGACCCGATCGGGCACGAAAGCAAAGCTTTTGATTGCCACGTCGACCACATGCGGCCCGTCATGTGCCAGCCCCGGTCGTGCCACCAGCCCGGCCCCCAACAGGAGGCCAAACTGGCGCCGGGATATCCCGGTCACGAAGCGCATGACAGACCAGCAACCATGTCTGCGGCGTGGCCCTCATGCACCCGGAAGGTCACAAGCGCATCGCCCAGCAACGCCTTGAGCGGCTCAACCGTGGCCCAAGGGATGAACTTGTCAGCCACAGTGGCGTTGACCACCTGGTGATACCCCAGCTCATTGGCTGCATAGGCGCAGTCAAAGGCGGCCCCGCTCAACGACATGAACTCAGCGCGTTTTGCGGCAGCACCGTCGACCAGCGCACGGCTCAGATCATTGTCTTCGGGTGTCACATTCAGCTCGGTGATCAGCGCCACAGCCGCCGCGTTAACCGCCGTGTGATCGCGGATCATCGTTTCGGCAAAGGCCCGAACCGCTTCGTTTTCAGAAACCGCCAGCGCCAGATGCGCATAGCGGATGTCCAATTGGCCCGCGGTATAGGCCGTGTGTGCAATCTGAAGGTCGTTCATTTTGTCTTCGGCCAAAGCGGGGGTGACCGCTGCCAAAAGGGCAGCGACAATCAATGTCTTACGGATCATTTTATCCTCGTAGGTTCAGAGTTTCATAATGCCGTGGGGAAGGTCCCGGCCCGGCATAGAAAAACCCTGCGCTATGTCAGATGATGGATCAATCGGCCCGCGAATTTCCGGGACAAAGTGCCAATCGTTCAGGACGATCTGCACATCCTATGCGGCACGACGGCGATATTCCGACGGGGCTATGCCAAATTTTCCGGCAAAGGCGCGGGTGAACGCCGCCGGCGAGGCATATCCGGCCAGCCCGGCAATCTCTTGAATATTCGACTGCGAGCGTTCAAGCATCGCCAGCGATTTTTGCAAGCGCCAATCTGAAAGATAACTCATCGGCCCGGTGCCCATCAGATCGCGAAATCGCTCGGCAAAGCGGGACCGTGACATGGCGACTTCGGTGGCAAGGCTTTCAACCGTCCAGCTCTTGTCGGGGCTTAGGTGGATCAATTCGAGAGCGCGTCCGATCTGCCGGTCACGAAACCCGTTGATCCGTGCCATCAACTCCGGTGACTGACCGATGCCTGCACGCAGGGTCTCGATAAACACGATCTCGGAAAGTCGGGTGATCGCCGCTGTCGATCCCAGCCGGTCTGAAAAGGCGCGGCGGGCGGCGAGGCGCAGCATTTCATCCAGCAAAGGTTCGCGCAGACGCATTGCAGCAGTAATCAAAATATGGTCCGGAAGGGCGCGCAGGATCGGGTGATCGGCGCGATCGCGAAAGGTGAAATGCCCGCAAAGCAGTTGGGTCGAGGCACTGTCATCGCCCGTGCCGATGCGCAGCACACCCTGCCCGTCATAACCCGTCTCCTTAAGCACATTATCCAAAAGCTGGGCGGCGCGGCCCGGCGCATCGGCCAAAACATGCGACCAGCCACGAGGGATCATCACCAGATCGCCGGGGCCCATTGTCAACTCAGTGCCGCATGCGGTGGTGACATTCAGTTGCCCTTGCATCACCAGGTGGAACCGCGCGGCGGCACCGAACTCTGGTACCGTTACCGCCCATGGGGCCGAGAAATCCGTGCGGAAATAAAGCGCACCGCGCAGGCCAAGCGTGTCCAGAATATCGTCAAGAATATCCAACTGATGCCCTCCTTCGACGTCCGACCAAGGGAAAATCCCGGACGATTGGCAAAGAACATGCGCCAGACGGTCATGTTCAGCAAGCTAAGTCGGGACGGATCACGCAAGCGTGCGCAAATCTCAGACGGCCTGAGTCTCGCCACTGACAGCGCGGGCCATATCAGCACGGCAGCGGGCAATGATGAAATCAGTGAACGCCCTAATCTTCGGGTCGCGCAGCCGCCGGTGCTGGGTCAGGCACGAAAGCTGCACCGGCAAGGGCGGCGTGTCTCGGACAACCTCGATCAATCGTCCTTCTCGCAAATGATCGGCCACCTCAAAAATCGGCTTCATCACGATGCCGCGCCCAGCCAGCGCCCAACCGGTCAGAACATCGCCATCATCCGTCTCATAGGGCCCGGTCACCTCAAAGCGTTTTGGCCCTTCGGGGGTGACCATCGTCCATTGAAACTCCGGCGCGCCCGGAAAGCGCAGGTTCAGGCAATCATGCTTGTCAGCGATCAGCCGATCCCCTGTGCCGGGATCACCTCTGCGGGCGATATAGGACGGGGCTGCGCATAGAATGCGCGGACACTCGGCCACAAGCCGCATTTTCAGGGTAGAATCTTCCAGTGTACCCAGATGAAACGCCAGATCCAGCCCCTCGCCGATCACGTCAATCTTACGGTCGGACAGGCGCAACCGAACGTCAATCTGCGGGTATTCGTCTTTGAATTCAGGGACATGGGGTGCAATAAACCGCCTTCCTACCCCCAAGGGGGCAGCCACAAACACCGAACCCCGCAGGTTTTGTGTAGACGACATGACAGCCGCCTCAGCATCGTCAATCGCTTCCAGCACTTTACGGGCACCGTCAAAAAACAACCTTCCATTCTCGGTTGGCTGCAGCCGCCGGGTCGTGCGGTTGAAAAGCCGAATGCCAAGGTGTTTCTCCATCTCGGCAATGCGCGCCGACGCCACAGCGGGCGAAGTGCGCTGATCCCGTGCGGCGGCTGACATTGAGCCAAGCTCAAAAACGCGCACGAACATCTTGATATTCTTCACATAGGACATCAGTGCCACCCCCGCTGCATTCTTCGGATATCATTGAAGGTTCTTGGGCATTTGAAGAATTATCATGAAGATACTCCATGGTATAGCGTGAATTGTAACCACCCCCGAACGGAGAGCACCGCATGTATGACTTTATCGTCCTGGCCGACTGGCTGGAATTCGCGGTGCGATGGTTGCATGTGATCACTGCTATCGCCTGGATCGGTTCCAGCTTTTACTTCATAGCGCTTGATCTGGGGCTGCACCGCGACCGCAATCTGGCCACCGGCGCGGATGGCGAAGAATGGCAAGTCCACGGTGGTGGTTTTTATCACATCCAGAAATACCTGGTGGCACCTGAAACCATGCCTGGCGATCTGGTCTGGTTCAAATGGGAAAGCTATGCGACATGGCTTTCCGGTTTCGCGCTGCTCTGTCTTGTCTATTATCTGGGGGCAGATCTCTATCTGGTCGATCCGAACGTGCTCGACATTCCCATCTGGCAGGCGATTGCCCTCTCGATGGGGTCTCTGGCACTGGGTTGGATTCTTTACGACCAGCTTTGCAAATCCAAACTGGGCGAAAGCCCGACTACGCTGATGATCTTACTCTACATCATCCTCGTGGCGCTGGCGTGGTTTTACACGCAAGTCTTTTCGGGGCGCGCAGCCCTTTTGCATCTGGGTGCCGTCACCGCTACGATCATGTCCGCCAATGTCTTCATGGTGATCATCCCCAACCAAAAGATCGTGGTCGCCGATCTGATCGCGGGCCGCACGCCCGATGCAAAATACGGCAAGATCGCCAAGCTTCGCTCAACCCACAACAATTACCTGACCTTGCCGGTCATCTTCATGATGCTCTCGAACCACTATCCGCTGGCCTTCGCCACGGAAAACAACTGGATCATCGCCAGCCTTGTGTTTTTGATGGGCGTCACGATCCGGCACTGGTTCAACACCCAACACGCGCGGGGGGGCAGCCCGACCTGGACCTGGCTTGCGACCGTTCTGCTGTTCTTGCTGATCGCCTGGCTCTCTACCGCGCCGCTCTTTCGTACCGACCCTGAGGCCGAAGTCAAACTCACCCCCGCTGCCCAGCGCTTTGCGACCGCAGATGATTTCGCCGAAGTGGAAAGCATCGTGCTGGGTCGCTGTTCAATGTGCCACGCGTCCGAGCCGTTTTACGATGGCATACCATGGGCGCCCAAGGGCGTGATCCTTGAAACCCCCGAACAGATTGCCCATTGGGCGCGTGAGATTTATTTGCAAGCCGGTGTCACCCACGCCATGCCCCCTGCCAATGTCTCCTTCATCGAACCTGAAGAGCGTGCAAAAATCACCACTTGGTACCGGCGCGCGAGCGGCCAGATCAAAGAGCCATCCTAAGGCGAAACCACCTGAGAACACCTGAGACATCCACTATCAGTTAGCCCGCTGAAATCGTTGATTTCAGGCAGCGTTGGGTGATCAAACGGTGCTTCAGGTTCGGTCAGACGGATGATTGACGCCGTCCGTCCATTCTACAACCCCAAGGTCGCGCGGGTTTACGCCTTCAAGACAGGCGACATTGACGCCAAACTCATTCGGGTTGGAACGTCGTTGATGGTGTGTGTAAATACCGCAGGTTTTGCAGAAGTAGTGTTTCGCCGTGCCGGTGTTCCACGTGTAGAGCGTCAGACTATCCGCCCCATGGATAACCTTCACCCCATCCAACGGCGCCGATACGGCTATCGCCCCGCGTCTGGCGCAGAATGAGCAGTCGCATCTGCGAGCACTAGACAGGCCTTCCGGCAATGTGACCTCAAGTTCAACTGCGCCACAATGGCAAGTGGCGCGGTGGCGCGTTTGGATTTCGGGCAGCACTATTTCCTCCTGCGTCGGACGATTGGAACGTTTGATGGGGCATAGTCGATCTCTGGATGCGGTGGGTGACCCTCTGTCCGTTGCCAGTAAGCTTTCGCACCACGGCGCAGCCAGACCGGGACTGTCATCAAGATACCAGCGATGAAGCCACCGGCATGCGCCCAATAGGCTACCCCACCACCTTCGGTAGGTGTTGAAAGTCCCGAGAAGATCTGCATCGCGAACCATAGCCCCAGCATCACGAAGGCGGGAATAGTGAAGACACGGAAGAAGATAATGAAAATCAACAGGATATCGACCTTCGCCTTCGGAAAGAGCAAAAGGTAGGCGCCCATCACGCCACCAATGGCCCCTGAGGCGCCGACGGTCGGGATCACCGAGTTCGGATCGGCAATGATGTGGGAGAGACCGGCAGCAATACCAGCCACCAAATAGAAAATCAAAAAGCCCAAATGGCCCAGCTGATCTTCCAGATTATCGCCGAAGATCCAAAGAAACAGCATGTTGCCCGCCAGATGCATGAAGCCTGCATGCAAAAACATCGATGTGACGACGCCGTGCAGTTCACCCCCTTGGGTCACCGCCGCAGGGATCATTGCCCAGTCTCGCCAAAAGGCAAGCATAGCGCGTTCACTTTCCATATGCGGAAGCCCGATTAAAAAGGCGATGATGTTCGCCGCGATCAGCCCGTAGACCACATAAGGTACGCGTTCAGACGGGTTATGATCACGGATCGGAAACATGTCGCCACGATTTCCGATCCGCGCAGGGGCGTCAAGCGTTACCCGCAGCCGCCAGAAGCTGAGCGTTCCCGCCCGAAGCCGTTGTGTCGACGCAAACATGACGTTCAAGCGCAACATGGCCAAGATCCGGCATTGCGGTAATGAGCGGAAGGATGGGGCCCACCCGGTTCGACAAGGCCTCTGCATACGTCCGCGCCGCCGTCTCATCACCCCAATAGAGAATGCCCGCGAAACCCGTCATGCTCAACAGTGTCCCCGGCTCAATTTCTCCTGTCACTGCGATGGCGTGGCCGCCAAGCGCCTCGACGGCACGGGCCTGCGCCTCGGTCGCATCCGGTCCGGGGCCAAGGCAAAGGAAGGGGGCGCGGGACACCAGCGTCAAACGGTTCGACTCGCCCGTTGGGCCCGGCAATTCGATACGGCTAAGCGTTGCCGGGATCGGTGCTGCGTCAAGGGCTGCCTGCACGCGCGCAGGGTCCGCCTTGCCGGTGGCTTTGCCGTCGAAGACCTGCACAACAGGTTTGATGAAACGGTGGAGATATTCCGGGCCGCCAGCTTTGGGTCCCGTCCCCGAAAGCCCCTCACCCCCGAAGGGCTGCGAGCCGACGACGGCCCCGATCTGGTTGCGGTTCACATACATATTGCCAACATGCAGCGCCTCGGTCAGTTCCTGCACACGCCCGTCGATACGGGTGTGCAAGCCAAAGGTCAGCCCATAGCCCGTGGCGTTGATATCGTCGATGATCTTCGGCAGATCGTCGGAGTCGAACGTGGCGATATGCAAGACCGGGCCAAAAATCTCGCGCTTCATGTCGGCGATGCCTTTGACGCGGATCACTGTGGGGGCAATGAAATGACCGCCCTTCGGTGTGGACAACTGACGCAACAGCCGCCCGTCTTTCCGGGCCTTTTCAATATGCGCCCGGATGCCCCGTTCGGCTTCCTCGTCGATCACCGGGCCAACATCGGTCGCCAGATGCCAGGGGTCGCCGACACTCAGTTCTTCCATCGCACCGAAGAGCATATCGGTGAAATGGGCGGCGATGTCCTCTTGCACATAAAGGCAGCGGAGCGCCGAGCAGCGCTGGCCGGCGGACTGGAACGACGAGGCGACGATATCGCGCACCGCCTGTTCGGGCAGTGCGGTGCTGTCCACGATCATCGCGTTCAGCCCGCCGGTCTCAGCGATCAGAGGCGCGCCGGGGGCAAGATGCTTTGCCATCGCCTTGCGGATAAGCATTGCGGTGTCGGTCGAGCCGGTGAAGCAGATGCCATTGATCCGGGAATCCGAGCTGAGCCTGGCCCCCACCGTCGCGCCGTCACCGGGCAGAAGTTGCAAGGCCGAGGCGGGAACGCCCGCCTTGTGCAACAGCGCCACTGCATAAGCCGCGATCAGCGGCGTCTGTTCGGCCGGTTTCGCCAACACCGCGTTCCCGGCCGCAAGTGCTGCCGAAAGCTGGCCAGTGAAGATTGCCAGCGGGAAGTTCCAGGGGCTAATGCAGGCGAAGGTGCCCAATGGCGGCTGGGTCAGGTCCAGCCCCCGTGCCGCGTAGTAGCGCAAGAAATCTACCGCTTCGCGCAATTCGGCCACGGCATCCATCAATGACTTGCCCGCCTCGCGCGCCAAAAGTGCAAAGATTGGGCCGAAATGCTCTTCATAGAGGTCGGCGCCGCGGTTGAGGATGGCTGCGCGTTCAGTGGCACTTGCCGTCCAAGGTTTCGCAGCCATAAGCGCGCCGTCCACATCCGCCGGTGACGCATCGATCACGCGACCAACAAGATGCCCGTTGGCAGGGTTAAGAACGCGACGAGGCTTCACCCCCCCGACCTTGCAGGCAAGGATCGGCTGAGCCGTGAATTCGGTCTTGGCGAAGTCATCTCGTACCGCGTCAATGCGTGCGAGTGTAGGCGCGTCGGTCAGGTCGAACCCTTCGGAATTGCGGCGTTCCGGGGCAAACAGATCCGGACCCTTGCTTATCGCCCGGTTCGAAAGGGCCGGTAACATTGCTTCGACAGCGTCTAAGGGACAGGTTGCCACTTCTTCAGGCGCGACATCCTCATCAACGATCTGGTTGACGAAAGAGGAGTTGGCACCGTTTTCCAGCAAACGCCGCACCAGATAGGCAAGCAGATCGCTGTGCGCACCGACCGGGGCGTAGATCCGGCAGCGGGTCTTTTCGCGCTTCAGGACGATGTCATGCAGCCGTTCGCCCATACCGTGGAGGCGCTGGAACTCATATGGCTTGCCCGCGCCCATATCGAGGATCGCGGCGACGGTATGCGCATTGTGGGTGGCGAATTGCGGATAGATACGGTCGGTCATGCCAAGCAGTTTTTTCGCATTGGCTATATAGCTGACATCGGTGGCTTCCTTGCGGGTAAATACCGGAAAATCTTCCAGCCCCATAACCTGCGCGCGTTTGACCTCGGCATCCCAATAAGCGCCCTTGACCAGCCGAACCATGATCTTTCGGTCGAGCTTGGTGCTCAGCGCATAGAGCCAATCAAGCACCGCACCCGCACGACGACCGTAAGCCTGAACGACAACGCCGAAGCCGTCCCAGTCAGCCAAGTCTTCGTCCGACAGCACCGCCTCGATCACCTTCAGCGACAGGGTCAGCCGGTCGGCTTCTTCGGCGTCGATGTTGAAGCCCATCCGCGCCTCGGCGGCCTGAAGCGCCAGCTGGCGGACCACCGGCACCAGTTCTTTCATCACGCGGTCTTCCTGCGCGACCTCATAGCGGGGATGCAGGGCGGAAAGCTTGACCGAGATGCCCGGATTGTCGCGGATATCGTCGCTGGTTGCAGCCGAGGCGATTGCAGCAATGGCCTTGGAATAGCTCTGCGCATAGCGCTCGGCATCTTCTGCCGTCTTCGCCGCCTCGCCCAGCATATCATAGGAATAGGAATAGCCCTGCGCCTCCATCTTCGCCGCGCGTTCCATCGCCGCGTTGATGGTTTCGCCCAACACGAATTGGCGGCCCATTTCCTTCATCGCCTGCCGCACGGCGCGGCGAATCACCGGCTCGCCCAGACGTTTCATTGCCCCACGCAGATGGCCGACAATGCCGGGTTCCTTGTCTTCCTCAAGCACCTTTCCGGTCAGCATAAGTGCCCAGGTTGAGGCGTTGACGAGGCTGGAGGCGGAGTGACCCAGATGCTTGCCCCAGTCGGATGGCGCGATCTTGTCCTCGATCAGCGCGTCCATCGTGTCGGCATCGGGCACCCGCAACAACGCCTCGGCCAGACACATGAGCGAGATACCTTCTTCGGTCGAAAGACCATATTCGGCCAGAAAGACCTCCATCAGCCCCGGCCGCACATCGGCGCGGATCTGACGGACAAGGGTGGCGCCCTCACCGGCGATGCGCGCCCGATCTGTCGTATCCAGCGCCGCCTCTGCGATCAGACGGGTCAGAAGTGGGGCTTCAGGCTGAAGCGAGCCGGTTTCGATGGGCTGCCAAAGATCGTGCATGGGTATCCTCCACATGAATAGCCTATAATATCGCTTGCAATGAAGTCTTTCAGACCAAATATTGTAGTATTATGGGGTTTCAGACCAAATATTAGGATATTTTTATGCCAAATGATCTTCCTGAGATTGATCGCTTTGACGCTGCGATTCTGCGCGCGCTGTCTGAAGATGGCAGGATGCCCGTTACCGAGCTTGCCAGGCGCATCGGTCTGACAAAAACACCGATCCAAGCGCGGATCAAGCGGCTTGAAGAGGCTGGCGTCATCGCGGGCTACCGCGCCGTGCTCAACCCGATCCGCATGGGCATGGCGCATGTGGCCTATGTCGAAGTACGGCTGTCCGATACCCGCGAGGCGGCCCTTCAGGCCTTCAACAAAGCGGTGCGCGGCCTGCCAGAGGTTGAGGAATGCCATATGATGGCGGCCGGGTTTGACTATCTGATGAAGGTCAGGACCAGCGACATAGCCGAATATCGCAGAGTGTTGGGTGAAAGCATCTCAACCCTGCCATATGTCGCCTCAACCTCCACCTATATGGCGATGGAAGCGGTGAAGGAGGCCGGCCTTTAATGCGCGGCTAGTGGTGCGCGTTGTTCATGTCGTGCCACTGCGCCTGCCAGTCTCCGAATTTTCCGCAAGCAGATCAGATTTAGCGCGTTGTTTTCAGCGCGTTAGGTCGATAGGTTGCCATCAGGCGCCTGAACTGGGCCCGACACGCTATGCGGGCGTGCTGGAATGGTAGACAGACCAGACTTAAAATCTGAGGGGCGTATGCCCGTGTGGGTTCGAGTCCCACCGCCCGCACCACCCATAATGTTCTGAACATATCAACATTGGACCGACTGCGGGTAGAAGCGCGGCGCTGGAAAAATGATGCGTGGGTTCGTTTTTCTGGGCCAGATTCGGTCCAAATGCAGTGACAGCCCCGATGCTCGTCATAGCTCTGGCCGCAATGCCCGCGGCCACCACTTCGAAGCGTTTTCCGTTAGGGAGGAATTCACCCTTTCTTGGCTTACCGTGCCCGCCACGCCTGAGTTTTACCCAAGATCCGGCGAGTGGCGAACAGGTGCAGCAACCGCGCGCCCGCGTTGGTGTAAAAGATCATCATCCCCATGGCCGCTGCGGGCGCGATATCACCGGCATCATCCATGTTCAGCACCGCGACCGAGGCCAGCGCCGTGTGGGTCGAATAGATGAACACAACCGCCGATACCGTCGTCATCGCATTGACGAACATATAGATCGAGATATCGAGGATCGCGGGCAGACAGACCGGCACCGTCACCCGCGTGAACAAGCGGTAAAACGGCTGACGAAGAGAGCTGGCGACAGGCTCAAACTCGGCATCGATCTGCTTCAGCGCCGTTAATGCCGTCAAATGGCCGACTGTGTAAAAATGCGTCACGGTGGAGACGACAAGTATTATCATCGTGCCATACATGAAGTTCAGCGGGTTATCGGGGTTATTGAAGAAAAAGATATAGGCCAGCCCCAAGACCATTCCGGGGACCGCCATCGGCAGCATGGCAAGAAACTGAAACACCCCGCGCCCGGTTTTGAAACCGTCGATCTTTTCAACCATATAGGCCCCGGTAAAGACGATCACCGTGCCAAAGACCGCCGTCAGCCCCGCGAGTTTGATCGAGTTCTTATAGGCCGCCCAGCCACCGCCATCCATCTTGTCAAAGGCGTAGTTGTTCAGACCCAGGTTAAGGTTATAGGGCCAGAACTTGATCAGCGCGGCATATTGGCAAACCGCAATGATGCCGATGATAAAGACCGCCACCAACCCGCACCAGCCAAGGCACAGCATCTCAAAATTGCGGTCGGGCTTGGGCTGGTAAGGTACAGAGCGCGCGGAAAGCAATGAGACCTGCTTTTTTTGCACCTGCCGGTCAACATAGAAGGCCAGGACGGCAGGGATCAGCAAGATGACCGAAACCACCGCACCCATTTCAAAATTCTGCTGCCCGATGACTTGTTTGTATATGTCGATGGCCAAGACGTTGTATTGCCCGCCAATGACCTTCGGCAGGCCGAAATCGGTGATGACCAGCGTGAATGTCACGAACGCCGCCGAGATCAGGCCATAGCGCGCGCCGGGGATCGTGACGGTCCAGAAGGTGCGCCATTTCGAGGCGCGCAAGGATTCTGCCGCCTCATATTGCCGTTGATCCGCGATCGACAGCGCCGTGGTGATGATGATCATCGCATGTGGAAAGGTGAAAAA
>JBARVN010000039.1:0-21554 GCA_049646285.1 Albidovulum sp.
TCAAACCAAGGCAACTCTGATGGGGTCACTCTGCCAACCGCGGCGGAATGTGGCAAGTTTGGGGCAGAAATTGCGTCTGGATTGTGGTGGAATGGGGCTGGATCACGGGCAATCGGGGCGTGCTGCCAGCATTGTTGCCGTATCCGGGGGAAATGGTGCGTGGTTCGGCTGCCCGACACGTGTCGGGACGGATGCGGTACAGATACCCGACAGATACCCGACGGCTTGTCGCGCGCCCGAACGCATGGTTTTTACTGTGCCGCCAGCGCCAGCCGCAGCCGTTCGCGCAGGGGCCGCCGCTTCATGCCGACTGACACGAGGTAGGCTTTTGGCCCCACGCGGTCCATCAGCTCGCCCATCGTGGGCGTCTGGTCAAACAGCACATCATGCGTCGTGGTTCCATCCACCGTGACGGTGACGCAAAAGCGCGAAATACCCGCCAGCGCACGGCGGCGTCCCACCCGTGCACTGGCGTTCAGGCGGCGGCCTGTTTCTGTTGAAAGCCGCTCAATTAGTTCATTAGAAACAGTCATATGCCCCCCTTGCACGGTCCCGTGAGTGCGTCACCGTGTGGCTGTCTGTTTGATTGGAAACTCGGAAATACAGAGGCCGCCCACCAGCGGCTTCACCCTTGCTAAAACGGCCATCTGGGAGGGTCAAGCGCTGTGGCTTCGCGGCCACGCTGCGCACAAAAATCCGCCGATCTGAGGGGCGGTTTGGCCGGTTTTGGGCAAGGTTTTGCCGAGTGCTTGTGTGATCTTGTTCCGCGTGCTTTACCAATGTCCGATAAGTGAAAGGACACCCGCCATGATCCTCTACGGCATCCCATCGTGTGATTCTTGCCGCAAATCCCAAAAAGCCCTAACCGCTGCCAACCACACCGTCACGTTCCGCGATATTCGCGCGGATCCGCTGGATGCAGCCGAGATTGATGAGCTGATACAGAGCTTCGGCGACCGGATGATCAACCGCGCCTCCACCACATGGCGTGGCCTGTCTGAAGAGATGCGCGCGCGGTCTCCGCATGAGATCCTGAGCGCCCACCCCACCGTGATGAAACGGCCCGTGATCCGCGACGGGAAGGCCGTTTATCTGGGCTGGACGGCCGAGGTCAGAGCACAACTTCTTCCATAAAAAAGGCCCGCAAACTGCGGGCCTATAGCGTTTTGTGTTGAATCCACATCACCTGACGCTGCCTGAAATCAAACATTTCAACGCGTTAGATGATACGTGATGTATCAAGTGAAACGCGAAACGCTTTCGACGGGCCAGATCGCCAATGTTTCAAAGCAGTTGCAGATCCCCCGCAGAAGAACGGCCGTCGCGGCCAGCCTGCAATTCGTAGGAAACTTTTTGATTGTCGGCTAGGGACTTAAGCCCCGCCCGCTCAACAGCCGAAATGTGTACGAACACATCATTTCCGCCATCATCGGGGGCGATGAAGCCAAACCCTTTCGTCGTATTGAACCATTTGACGGTGCCCGTGGCCATCCGTTATTCCTCCGTCTAGTACTCTTCGGGCGTCATTGCCCAAAGCCGTGCAGCCAGGTCTTTCGGGTCTTCCGGCTGCCCCGTAACGAGGGAGCGGTAGGAAAGTCTGCGTTCACGCAACACAAATGATGAGTAATTTCGCCGAAAAATCAAGATTTTTGGCAAAATGGGGCGTCAGCTGCGTGATTTTGTCAAAACCCGATCCAATGACAAGGCGCCCCCGCCCATCATCACCAGGGTGAGAAGCAGGAATATCCATAGTGATCGTTGATCCACGATCAAAGCGCCTGAGGCTGCGTCAAACCACCGCCCAAGATCGTCACCCCCCACACCGTGGCCCACAATGTCTGTGGCCGATTGCACAAGGACAAAGCCGATCATGCCAAGGGCTGCCAGCCGTGTGAACAGGCCAATCACGATCAAAAGCGGCAGCAGCAATTCGGCCCAGGTCCCCGCGATGACGACCAATTGGTGAAACGGGCCGAGAACGGAGAAATCATATCCCGCCTCTTCAATGACTTTCGGGAAAATCTGAATATATGCACCATCTGAGGGGTTAAAGAGGCCCATCACCCCTTCACCAAGCTTGGTTCTGGCCGAGTTCCAGAAATAGATCAGCAGCACGCCTGCGAAGGTCAGTCGCGCCAGCAATGGCACCATGGCAGATGCGATCGGGGCCAGCCCGGCGGATAGTCGGTCATAAAGGGCGATGATGGTGTTCACTGTCAGTCTCCAGGCTTGATTTTGGTTATGGCGCCCGCTCCGATGAGCAGGCCGAGTGTTGCGGACAGATCGAAGGCCGCGCCCGCGTCAAGGGCGGTTCCGACTGTTTGGCCGGCCATGAGGCTGGCGACAAACGGGGCGGCCCCTGTGGGCAGCAACCGTGGAATGGGATCGAAGTCAGGGCGGGTGACCAAGACATCTTCGGCGGTCGTGGTCTTGGGTGCGGCGGTCCCCTGCATGTTGGCGGACCAGATGCCGTGAATTGGCCAGTTTGAACGTATCAGCCGAAGCGACGGGGCCAGATCCAGCCGTGCGGCGACCAGCGCTTCGGGCGCCAGTTGCGCCAACTCATCCGCCGGAACGGGTGCTACGTCAGCCGCATGATAGGCGTGGCGAATGGCCCCTTCCAGTCGGGCAATGTCGGGTAGGTAGCCCAGATGTGCGACAGGCGGGAAGCCTTCTAAAAAAACCGGCATTTCATCGCCATAAAACATCATCAGCGGCGACTGGGGCGGATGGGCGCGCAGAAACTCATGCGCCATAGCGGTATAAAAGTCGTCCCCGACCAGCTTGCGCAGCACCGGAAAGGCCTGCCGCAACGCTTCGGTCAGCGAGACGGTGACATTGTTGCGGTAGACATTGAAGCGGCGCCCAGCCGGGCGGCCCTGCGGGTCGATCAACCCCTCAGGTGTAGGGCGGTCCGGGTCAAGCAAAGCGGCGCGAAACTCGGACTGGTTCATGCCGCAACCTTGTCCAGAATACGGGCGGCGCGTGCGGCCTCGGCGGCCAGAACCGGCCAGTCGGGTACGTCATTGTCCCATTCGATCAATGTTGGCATCGGGCCGGTTCTGGTGATGGTGTGGGCGTAAAGCTGCCAGACCGGGTCCACCACCTCAGAGCCATGCGCATCAATCAGCAGCGGTGCGCCAGCGTCGTCCGCGTCCACGTCATGGCCGCCCAAATGAATTTCACCGACAAGGTGATGAGGAAAGCGGTCTATATAGGCGTAAGGGTCGATTTGGCGATTGGTGCACGAGACGTAGACGTTGTTTACATCAAGCAGCAGCCCACAGCCTGTGCGCTTGGCAAGCTCGGCCAGAAATTCGGTTTCCTCCATCTCGGTTTCCGCAAATTCGAGATAGAGTGAGGGGTTTTCCAAAAGCATAGGGCGCCCGACATGATCTTGCACCTCATCGATATGGTCAGCGACGCGGGCAAGGGTTTTGGCGGTGTAGGGCAGGGGCAGAAGATCGTTCAGAAATTCCGCGTCATGTGTGGACCAGGCCAGATGTTCGGAAAAGCTGGCGGGCTGCAGCCAGCCACAAAGATGCTTCAGGCGGTTCAGATGGTCGCGGTTCAGCGGTGTTTCGCCGCCGATGGACAGGCCAACGCCGTGCACTGACATCGGGAAGCGTTCAGAAAGATGGCGAAGCTGCGCCAAAGGCCGCCCACCGTCACCCATGTAGTTTTCTGCATGGATTTCTAGCCAGCCGACGGGGTCTGGCTGGTCCATAATGTTGGAAAAGTGTTGTTGCTTGTAGCCGACACCGGGGCGATTAGGCAGGTGGCTTCTGGCGGTTTGATCCAGCATGGCATCCCCCGTGGTCCGGTCTGTGGTCGAAATGTCTTCCCGGGCTCATAGCCGGGAAGACATATTGTTTTGGTGGCAGGATCAGCCTTGCGGCAGATCGCGGTCAAGCGCTTCGAGCGAGCCCATGCGATCGTCTGGCAGCTCCATCGTGGCACAGGTCCCGGCCGGGACAAGCTTCCAGGCGTTGCCCTGATAGTCAACTTTGGACGTGCCGGCACAGGTTGTGCCCGGACCTGCCGCACAGTCATTCTGACCGGACAGGGAAACGCCGAAGCACTTTTCTTTTTCCGCGGCCGAAGCGGGTGCTGCGAATTGAGCGGCCAAAGCAGCTGCGAGCGAGCCGGCAACCGCGAGGGTTTTCATGGAATTTGACATCAGATGGTTCCCTTAGTTTGTAAAATCGGGCGTCTTTCTTATCGACATACAGACACTAGCCGGAACTCTTGGTCAACTGCCACTCACGAACCCGTGGGCCACGGCTGCGTGAAGTTCTGTAACGTTTTCGGACCGCATTCGCCGCTTTGAAAAAGACTGGGTGCCATCTGATGGCGGCATCCATAACCAATTGAAAACAGGCGTTATCTTAAGTCCGGCGGCACGGCTTCGGCGGCCACCGCTGCCACGGCGTCTTGCAATGACAGGATCTCGCTTTGGGTCGCCCCAAGGCGGCGAATTGAAACAGTTCCCTCTGCAACTTCCTTCATGCCGACTGCAAAGATTACAGGCACTTTGCCGACCGAATGTTCACGGATCTTGTAGTTGATCTTCTCATTGCGGGTATCGGCTTCGGCCCGCAATCCCGCGGCCCGCAGCTGGGCCACAATGTCATTCACGTAGTCATCTGCATCCGAGACGATGGCCGCGACGACGATCTGACGCGGAGCCAGCCAGAAGGGCAGCCTGCCTGCGTAGTTTTCAATGAGAATGCCCAAGAAGCGCTCAAACGACCCCAATATCGCGCGGTGCAACATCACCGGGCGGTGCTTGGCGCCGTCTTCGCCGACATATTCCGCCCCAAGTCGCACCGGCAGGTTGAAATCAGCCTGGAAGGTTCCGCATTGCCATTCGCGGCCAATCGCGTCGGTCAGTTTGAAATCAAGCTTCGGCCCATAAAAAGCACCTTCGCCGGGGTCGATCTCATAGTCATTGCGCACTTTCTTGATGGCGTTTTCAAGCGCGGTTTCGGCCTTGTCCCAGATCTCGTCCGAGCCGACGCGGATATCGGGGCGGGTTGAGAGTTTGATATCGAATTTTGCGAAACCAAGATCGGCGTAGATTGACGACAGAAGGTCAAGAAAACCGGCGCATTCCGCCTCGATCTGATCTTCGGTGCAAAAGATATGCGCGTCATCTTGGGTGAAGCCGCGCACTCGCATCAGCCCGTGCATAGAACCGGAAGATTCGTAGCGGTGGCACGACCCGAATTCGGCCAGCCGCAAAGGCAGGTCACGGTAGCTTTTCAGGCCCTGATTATAGACCTGCACATGGCAAGGGCAGTTCATCGGTTTCAAAGCATTGGTGCGCTTTTCCTTGGCACCTTCCTCGTCCACCTCAACGATGAACATATTTTCGCGGTAGGCTTCCCAATGGCCGGAGCGTTCCCAAAGCACGCGGTCGACGACCTGCGGGGTCTTGATTTCCTTATAGCCGGCGCGGGTCAGCCGACGGCGCATGTAATCTTCCAGCGCGCGGTAGATGGTCCAGCCATTCGGGTGCCAAAAGACCATGCCCGGCGCTTCTTCTTGCAAATGGAACAGCTCCATCTCGCGCCCCAGTTTGCGGTGGTCGCGCTTGGCGGCCTCTTCGAGCATGGTCAGATGCGCCTTGAGATCGTCGCGGTTCTTGAAGGCGACGCCGTAGATGCGCTGAAGCTGCTTGTTGCGGTGATCGCCGCGCCAATAGGCACCCGCGACCGACATCAGTTTGAAGGCATCGGCGGGAAGCTGGCCGGTATGTTGCAGATGCGGGCCCCGGCAGAGGTCTTGCCAAGCCCCGTGCCAATACATGCGCAGGGGCTCATCGCCGGGTATCGCCTCGATCAGTTCGACCTTGAAAGGTTCGTGTTTGGCAACGTAATGCGCGATGGCGCGGCTACGCTCCCAGACCTCTGTCTTGACCGGGTCACGCTCATTGATGATCGCCTTCATTTCCTTTTCGATGAGCCCGAGGTCTTCGGGCGTGAAGGGCGCGTCGCGGTCGAAATCATAATACCAGCCGTTCTCGATGACCGGGCCGATGGTGACTTTGACGTCGGGCCAGAGCTTTTGCACCGCGCGGGCCATAACATGGGCGAAGTCGTGGCGGATGAGTTCGATAGCAGGCCCGTCATCCTTCATCGTGTGGATGGCGATGCTGGCATCTGCATCTATCGGCCATTGCAGGTCATAGTGCTGACCATCGACCGACGCCGAGATGGCGGCCTTGCCGAGCGAGGTGGCAATGGCGCCGGCGACTTCTCCGGGGGTGACGCCGCGCGGAAACTCGCGGATATTGCCATCAGGGAAAGTCAGGGAAATCTGGGTCATGGCCCATGCTCCTCGTCAGTTTGGCGCCTACGGGTGCGCCCGGTTGCGGGTTATGTTGCGTCTTATTCGTAAATCGCGCCGGGGAAGTCAACGGCCAGGGGTTCCACCCCCGGACCCCCGGAGGTATTTGAGAACAGAAGAAGACAAGGGGATGTGCACATGAGCAGCACCATGACGGGGCCTGAGGGCCGGACGATTGCATATGATCGCCTTGCGGGCGCGGGGCCAGGCGTTGTGTTTTTGGGTGGGTTCCGGTCGGACAAGGAAGGCTCCAAGGCGCTGGCTTTGGAGGATTGGGCGCGGTCGCAGGGGCGGGCGTTTCTCAGGTTCGACTATTCCGGGCATGGCCAATCGTCGGGCGATTTTTTGCAAGGCTGCATCGGTGACTGGTTCGAGGATGCGCGGGCGGCGATCCTTGGGCTGACGGAGGGGCCGCAGGTCTTGGTCGGGTCATCAATGGGAGGCTGGATATCGCTTCTGATAGCGCGGGAGATGCCTGAGAAAGTGGCGGGACTGGTGACCGTGGCTGCAGCCCCGGATTTCACCGAGGACGGGATGTGGGCCGAGTTTTCAGAGGATCAGCGCCGGGCGCTGATGGAAAAGGGGCAGGTTGAATTGCCGTCTGATTACTCTGACGCGCCTTATATCATCACGCGCCATCTGATCGAAGAGGGCCGCAGCCGGCTTGTGCTGCGCGAACCGTTGGATCTGCCGTTTCCGGTACGGATGCTGCAAGGGACCGCGGATCACGACGTGCCGGTACAGGTTGCCGTGCGGTTGCTTGACCATGCGACCGGCCCCGACATAAGGCTGACGCTGGTCAAGGGGGCGGATCACCGGTTTTCGACGCCTGAGTGTTTGAAATTGATGACTTTGTCGGTGCGCAAAATTATTGAGAGGCATGTGCATGCGTAGGTTCGGACGCCTATTGGGACGGGCTTTGCTGGTGACCTTCCTGGCTGTGGCCGGGTTATTTGCCTTTGGTCCGCGGGAGCGCCTGGTGCTTCGGCCCGATTTCGATGCGCAAAGCCTGCCCGCAGATCTGGATGCCTATCTGGCCACGCGTGAGGCTGTTTTTGACGACATCGTCCCGGGTACGGAAAAGCGGATCGTTTGGGCTGGCGACGCCGGGCAAAAGACCGACACGGCGATTGTCTATCTGCACGGGTTTTCGGCCACCTCCGAAGAGGTCCGCCCCTTGCCCGACAATGTGGCGTCAGAACTGGGGGCCAATCTCTTCTTTACCCGGTTTGCCGGTCATGGCCGCACAGGGCCGGCATTGTCGGGGCCCACGGCTCAGGACTGGATGGTTGATCTGGCGGAGGCCCTGGCGATAGGCGCGCGTATTGGCGACCGTGTTGTGGTAATCTCAACCTCGACCGGTGGCACGATTTTGGCTGAGTCGCTTTTGCAGCCTGATCTTGCGCGCCAGATCCACGCTGCGGTTTTCATATCGCCCAATTTCGGGCTGGCCCCGGTTGAGGCGACAGTTCTGACCTGGCCTTGGGTTCGCTACTGGGGGCCGCTGGTGGCGGGGGCCGAGCGGTGTTTTGCGCCGTCAAACCCTGATCACGCCCGGTTTTGGACCAGTTGCTACCCAACCACGGCGTTGATGCCGATGGCGGCGCTGGCAGCCCATGCAGGGGCTGCAGATTACGGCGATGTAACAATGCCGTCGCTGTTTATCTATGCGCCGAAGGATCAAGTCGTCTCGGCGGCGGCAACGGAAGCGGTCGCCGCCCGCTGGGGTTCTGGTGCCACCTTGGAACCGGTTGAGGTCGGTTCCGGCGATGACCCCTATTCGCATGTCATTGCCGGGGCGATCCTCAGCCCATCAATGACCGCGCCATTGACGGCGCGCATTTTGGGCTGGCTTCAGGGTCCTTAAGCGCTCAGGCTGCGGGCTTTTCGTTGCGGCGCTTGCGTTTGGGTGCCGCATTTTCGTCGAAGAAGCGCAGGGCCAGTGGCCGGATATTGTTGCGCCAGCTCTTGCCTGCGAAAATGCCATAGTGGCCCGCGCCCGGTTCCAGATGCGCGGCTTTCATCGAATCAGGTATCCCGGTGCACAGATCCAAGGCGGCAAGGCACTGGCCCGGGGCGGAAATATCATCATTTTCGCCTTCGATGACCAGAACCGCGACATCGGTGATCTTGGCAATATCGACATGTTTGCCGTCAACTTCGAAAATGTTCTGGGCGATTTCGCGGTTTTTGAAAACCCGCTCAACCGTGGAAAGATAGAATTCCGCTGTCATATCCATGACCGAAAGATATTCATCATAAAACCGGTTATGGGCATCACGTTCGCCGTCTTCCCCTTGCGCCGCGCGCATGATCTGGTTGGAAAACGCCTTTGAATGCTTCTCGGCATTCATCGAGATGAATGAGGCAAGTTGCATCAAGCCCGGATAGACCAGCCGACCGGCGCCTGCACTTTTGAAGCCGACGCGCTGAATGGCAAGATGCTCAAGCTGACCCATTGTCACCCGACGGCCGAAATCCGTCACTTCGGTTACGGCGGCGTTCGGGTCGATCGGTCCGCCGATAAGGGTCAGCGTGCGGGGCTGTGCAGATGGGTCTTCTGCCGCAAGATAGGCAGTTGCCGCAAGCGCCAGCGGCGCGGGCTGGCACACGGCGACAACATGAGCGTCTGGTCCGATATGCCGCATAAAATCAACGAGATAGCGGGTATAATCCTCAATGTCGAACTTGCCTTCGCTGACCGGAATATCACGCGCATTATGCCAGTCGGTGACATAGACTTCGCAGTCGGGCAGCAGGCTGACAACGGTTGAGCGCAGCAGCGTGGCGTAATGGCCTGACATAGGCGCCACAAGCAGCACCCGGCGCGGCATCGGATCACGGCCAACGACCTTGAAGTGGATGAGATCGCCGAAAGGCCGGCTGACTTCGACCTCGACACTCACCAGATGGTCGGTGCCGTCTGCACCGACAACAGCCGCGATGCCCCAATCAGGCTTGATCACCATGCGCGCAAAGCTGCGTTCGGTGATGCGGCCCCATGCGGACATCATCTTGAACATGGGATGTGGAACCAGCCCCCAGACCGGATAAGACGCCATGGCACGGGCGGATGCCCCCAGCCATTCGTTGGTATTGCGCGCACTTTCCATCAGGTCGTAGGAATAGGTACTCTTCATCACATCTCCTTTACGCACATATTAGCGATATCAACGCTTTTCCCGATGCCCAAGCATGGTTATGCTGCAGTGCAGTAGAGTATGGAGGAAAAGTTAAGATGACAACAGGTCTCACGGACACCTCCTTAAATCTTGAGAAATTGAACGCCAATCTGGCCCGGGTGGAAGAATTGACCCAAAGGCTGGTACAGGCGATGTCGCAGAAGCGCGCATCGAATCCTTCCGTCGAAGCCCCGGGGCAAGGCTTGTTTGCCAATGCGGTGACTGCGTATTGGAAAGAAGCCATGGAAAATCCCGCAGCTTTGATCGAGCAGCAGGCAAGTTACTGGGGCCAGACCTTACAGCATTATATGGACGCTCAGCAGGGGATGATCGCGGGCAGCTTTTCCGTTCCTGAAGATAAAACCCCTGCGGACCGCCGCTTTGCCAACCCGCTTTGGCAAAGCAACCCATATTTCAACTTTGTCAAACAGCAGTATTTTCGCAACGTCACAGCACTTGAGGAAGCCATAACCAATATCGAAGATCTGGCCCCGCATGAACGCAAACGCGTTGAACATTTTGCGCGCCAGATGATGGATATGATGGCCCCGACTAATTTTCTGGGCACGAACCCTGATGCCCTTGAGCGGGCCGTGCAAACCGAAGGCGAAAGTCTTGTTCAGGGTTTGGAGAATCTGGTCCGGGATGTCGAGACCAATCAAGGCGATCTGTTGGTCACACTGGCGGACCCGGCCGCGTTTGAGCTTGGCAAAAACATTGCTGCCACGGAAGGGGCGGTGGTCTACCGAAACCGTATGCTGGAGCTGATCCAATATGCGCCGACCACCGAGACGGTCCACAAAACACCTCTTGTGATTTTTCCGCCCTGGATCAACAAATTTTACGTTCTAGACCTGAAACCGGCCAACAGCTTGATCAAATGGGTCGTTGATCAGGGCTACACTTTGTTCGTTGTCAGCTGGAAAAACCCCGACAAAAGCTATGAAGAAGTTGGGCTTGACCACTATGTCGAGGAAGGTTTTATCCGCGCGATTGAAGAAGTGAAGGCGATTACGGGCGAGAAGAAGGTCAATGCGGTCGGCTACTGCATTGCGGGAACCACCCTAACGTTGACGCAGGCGGTATTGCAAAAACGCGGCGACAAGTCGATTAACGCGGCCACGATCTTTACCACGCTGACGGATTTTTCCGACCCGGGCGAAGTGTCGGTGTTTCTGGATGACGATTTCATTGATGGGATCGAGGCGCAGGTCAGGAAAGACGGTTATCTCGACAAGTATTTCATGGCGCGCACGTTCTCGTTTTTGCGCTCGAATGACCTGATATATGGGCCAGCCATCAAAAGTTATATGTTGGGCGAAGCGCCACCTGCTTTTGATCTTTTGTTCTGGAATGGTGACGGCACACATCTGCCTGCACGCATGGCCGTCGAATATCTTCGCTGGATCTGTCAGGACAATCAGCTGGCCGAGGGCAAGATCCGAATTTGCGGCGAACAGGTGGGCCTGAAGGATTTCAAAGTGCCGCTGTTCGCGATTGCCTGCGAAACCGATCATATCGCGCCTTGGAAGGGGTCCTTTCTTGGGGTCAAGCAGTTCGCCTCGAAAGACAAGACCTTCGTTGTCTCACAATCCGGGCATATCGCCGGGATCGTTAATCCGCCCGGCAAGGACAAATACGGCCATTATACAAACTCCGGCACCATGGATGTGGCCGAGGATTGGCTGGCAGGGGCGGAATTCCATAAGGGCAGCTGGTGGCCCCGCTGGGAAGGCTGGCTGAATGAGCGGTCGGGTAAAATGATCCCCGCCCGCCCGGTTGGTGGCAGTGCACACCCGGCTTTGGCACCAGCGCCCGGTACCTATGTATCTGAGCGAACCGGGGCCTGACACTGCCAAACAGATTTTTTTCTGCACCGCAGCAAAAAGACTTGAAATGCTGCAGTGCAGAATGTATGTATCTCGCAGACGCAGAATGGCGCCCCCGCCTTTCATTCAGGAGATAGAGACATGCAAAAGACACAAGATTTCACCAAAGTCATGCAAGATATGGCTGCGGCTTTCCCGATCGACAACAAAGCGTTCCAGGATGCTTTCAAAAACTCTGCCGCTTTTGGCGAGCGTATGACCAAAGTTGCCCTTGAGGCCGCTGAAAAGTCGAACGAAATTTCGTCCAAGTGGACCAAAGACGCGATTGCTAAGGTTGGCACCGTAGCTGCGGTCAAAGATGAGCCGACTGACTATTCCAAAGCCATGACCGATTTCGCATCGGCTGCTGCTGAAATGGCTGCTGAAAACATGGCCGCTTTCGCAGAAGTTGCGAAAAAAGCGCAGATGGAAACTGTCGAGCTGATGATGGCCGCTGGCAAGGGTCTGAGCGAAGACGCTACTGCCGCTGTTCAAAAAGCTTCTGCAGACGTGACCTCGGCTGCGAAAAAAGCTGCAGCTTCGGTTAAGTGATCTGACGTCACACCAACGCTTCCTCCCTGTTGGTATGAGTGACTCGGCGGGCACGTAAAGTGCCCGCCTTTTCTTTTCGCACAGGCCGGCCTGTCGGCGCTGTGGCATGAGACCCGGCCCTTGCACCACATCCCCAATACCGCGCCTTTGGGTTTGCCAGCCAACCACGGCCCTTATTTCTGTTGTGTTTTTTGCAGCGCAGCCTAATCTTGCTGCAATGGCAAAAAGACCGCATTCCTGGGAGGATGGCCAATGGCCGCAGACGCCAAGCCACTGCTGATAAAACGATATGCGAGCCGCAGGCTCTACAACACCGAAACCAGCGACTATGTGACGTTGGAAGACATTGCACTGTTTATCCGTCAGGGCAGGGAAGTTCAGATTATCGATCTGAAATCCGGTGATGACCTCACGCGGCAATATTTGCTGCAAATCATTGCCGAACATGAAAGCCGCGGGGAAAGTGTGCTTCCGGTTGATGTTCTGACCGATCTGGTCCGCAGCTACACAACCAGTGCGCAAAGTGTGGTGCCGCAATTCCTGGCGGCAAGTTTTGAGATGTTGCGCGACGGGCAGTCGAAGGTGATGGACAATCTATCGACCTTTCCAAACCCGATGGCCGCAATGCCGGGATTTGAGGCGTTGCAAGCCCAACAACGGGCCTTCTTGAAGTCGATCATGGGCGGTTTTGCCGTTGGCACATCGCCGCAGCCAGACCCTGCGGGTGACGACACGCCGAAACCCGCACCCAAAGACGCTGACGATCTGGCCGCGATAAAAAAGCAGCTGGCCGACTTGCAGACGCGGTTGTCAAAACTCTGACGGTGTGGCGAAGGCCTGAATTGGCCTGCCACGTCTTCTGACGTCAGGTATTTCCAACTTCCTCAACGGCTTCCAGCAAAGCGGTCACAATCAGCTCAAGGTCTTCGGTCTTTAGGCGGGTCGGCAGACGCAAATCGCAGGCCCGCATCAGCATCGCGCGGGTCTTGGGAAGATCTGGCTGATCGTCCAGAAACTGCCAATTCCAGAAGGCGCGTGCATTGTCCTGGGACAGGCCAAAAACCTGCACCGTCACCCCGCGCTTGGCTGCAGCCGCCTGAAATGCCCGCGCTTTTTCGTCCTGGTCAAACCGCAACAGGTTGAATTGCAACGAATCTGGTGCACGGGTTTCTTGCGGCAGGGGTGGCGGTACATTGATAAAGGGCGAGATGTTCAGGCGGGCCGCGACAAAATCATGATTGGCCCGTCCAGCGGCCACACGCGCATCGATTTCGGGAATCTGCGGACGGATTACCGCGGCCGACAGGTTTTGCATCCGCATGTTGTACAGCGGCAGCCTGTTTTGCCAATGCTGGAAGCTGTTTTGCAGCCCTGCGTGTTTTTTCCAATTGTGCTCATAGGCGCCTGACATGATCACCGCGCGGGCCGCAAGTTCGGGATCATCGGTAATGAACATCCCGCCTTCACCGGCGTTCACCATCTTGTAGGACTGAAAAGAAAAGCAGCCGATCTTGCCCAGTGTTCCGATTTTATTGCCAGACCAAAGCGTGCCAAGAGAATGGGCTGCATCCTCGATCAGTGGCAGGTCACGTGCGCTGCAGGCCGCCATGATCGCATCCATATCTGAGGTTTGCCCGCGCATATGGCTGATCAGCACAGCATCGGCCCTGTCGAGTTTGGCGTGAAAATCTTCCAGATCTATGCGAAAATCTGCACCGACCTCGACCAGTACTGGCACACAGTCCGCATGCACGACGGCAGACGGAACCGCCGCGAATGTGAAGGCGGGGATTAATACGCGTGCGCCGCGCGGCAGGTTCAGGGCTTTGAGCGCCAAAAACAACGCTGCCGAACAAGATGAGACCGCAAGCGCATAACGAACCCCCATAAACGCCGCAAACTCCGCCTCAAGCATGGCGACAGGGGCGCCTTCGGGTGCGGTGTAGCGAAACAGATCGCCCGTGCTGAGCAGCCGGTCAATCTCGGTGCGCGCCGCGTCTGGGATGGGTTCAGACTGATAGGTGTCGGGGGCTTTTGTCTGATGAAGGGTCAATGTTGCGGGGCACATGAGTTCACCTTTTTGAAATTCCAGATTATGGAATCACTTAACTCATATCGCAGCAAAACGCGACAGGCCGCCCGAAGGCGGCCTGCGGAATTTTGAAAAAACCTAAGGTCAGACGTTCAGCAGCAGATGCTCACGTTCCCATGGGCTGATCACTTGCAGGAATTCTTTGTATTCGTTGCGCTTGACGGCTTCATAAAGTGAGCAGAACTCTTCGCCCAATACGTCGCGAACCGGCTGACATTCAGAGAACAGATCAAGAGCATCACCCAGTGTGGTGGGCAGTTGGTCGGCGTTGATATAAGCGTTCCCTTTCGCCTCTTCCCGCGGCATTTTCTTTTCCATCAGGCCGAGATAACCGCAGACCATGGTCGCGACCATGCCAAGATAGGGATTACAATCCATCCCCGGCAGGCGGTTTTCCAAGCGCCGGGCCGCAGGGTCTGAAATCGGGACACGCAGACCGGTTGTGCGGTTATCACGGCCCCATTCAAGATTGATGGGGGCTGCAAAATCCGGCACGTAGCGACGGTAAGAGTTCACGTAAGGCGCCATCAGTGCCACCACGGCGGGCAGATAATTCTGCATACCTGCGATGAAATGCATGAACGCAACTGTTTCAGTGCCGTTGCTATCGGCGAAAATGTTCTCGCCGGTTTTGATATCAACCACAGACTGGTGGATATGCATGGCCGACCCCGGCTGGCCTTCGATCGGCTTGGCCATGAAGGTGGCGAAACTGTCCTGACGCAGTGCTGCCTCGCGGATCAGGCGCTTGAAGTAGAAAACCTCATCTGCCAGATCCACAGGATCGCCGTGGCTTAGGTTCAGTTCAACCTGACCTGCGCCGCCTTCCTGAACGATACCGTCGATTTCCAACCCCTGCGCTTCGGCGAAATCATAGATATCGTCGATCACCTTGCCGTATTCATCTACGGCCGACATCGAATAGGCCTGATTGGCCATCACCCGGCGGCCCGAGCGGCCGATGGGCGGGATGACCGGCTGGTTCGGGTCGATGTTGCGCGCGACGATGTAGAATTCCATCTCTGGCGCCACAATCGCCTTCCAGCCCTGTTCAGCGTAAAGCCCGACCATGTGCTTGAGCACGTTGCGTGGGGCCAGTGGCACTGGATTGCCCTGCTGATCCATGACGTCATGGATCACCTGCAAGGTCCAGTCGGCTGTCCACGGCACCGCCGTGGCTGTTGAGAAGTCGGGAACCAGCACCATATCCGGCTCGGTGAACTCGCTTTCATCGGGCATGTCGGCGTAGTCGCCGGTGATGGTCTGCGCAAATATCGAATTTGGCAGATGAAAGTATTTCTGCTTGCCAAATTTCGAGGCGGGCATTGCTTTGCCCTTTGCCACGCCCGCCAAGTCAGAGACGAGACATTCAACTTCGTCCAAGCGGCGGTCCTCAATATAAGTGCGTGCGGCTTGGGGTAATTTGTCGGTCCAATCGGACATGAGATCACTCTCGTTTTTTATGTTCAGTTTCGGGTTTGCTTGAAGAAATCCGCAATCTTGTCAGCAATCGCGGAGGAGGAGTTCTGCGGCGTGAAACGAGCACGAGCGTTTGCCATAATCTCGTCTGGCACAAGGCCTTTGCCACGGGTCGTCATCAGCCCCTCGATAAAGTCGTTGCCATATTCGGGGTGGGCCTGAACGGTATAGGCCCAATCTCCGTATAGAAGGGCCGCATTTTCGCAAAAAGCATTGGTGCCGATGGCTTCGGCTTCAGCGGGTTTTTGCACCACCTGATCTTGATGCCAGGCGTTTAGTTTTATGTTTTTACCATCAAAATCATACTCTTGTGGGCCGACGGCCCAGCCGCCTTCGAACTTCTCGACTTTGCCACCAAGCGCTTGCGCGATGATCTGATGCCCAAAGCAGATGCCCACAACCGGCACGTTTTGCGCACGGGCGTTGCGAATGAACTCTTCGAGTGGCTTGATGAAGGGATGATCTTCATACGCGCCGTGACGCGAGCCGGTGATCAGCCACCCGTCGCATTCTTGCACGGTGTTTGGGAACTCCATCTCTTCCACAAGGTATGAGGTGAAGTCCAATCCCCGGCCAGACAGAAGCTGGATAAACATATCCGGATAATCCCCCATCTCGTCCTTAAGGACAGCGGGGGCCTGGCCGGTTTGTAGGATGCCGATACGCATGTTCGTCTCGTGTTTCAGGAGTTAAATGGAGGTTGCGCCGCGCCGCCCCGGTTTGCAAGAGGCGGCGCGGCAGGATCAGACGGTGTCGAGGTAGATCTCGGTTTTCTCTTCGGGCGAAAGCTCAGCCATGTAGCGAAGTTCCTGACGCTTGGTCATGACGAGATTGCGGATCAGTTCCTTGGGGAAGATCTTGGCGACGATTTCGCTGTTCTCAAACGCGTCGATCGCCTCTTCCCAAGTCTCGCACAAAAGCGGCAGGCCTTCGATCGCATAGGCGTTGCCAGTTATCGGCGGTGGCGGCGTCATCTTTTCTTCGATCCCCACCAATGCGGCACCAAGGATCCCGGCAAGCATGAGGTAAGGGTTCACATCGCCCCCCGCGACCCGGTGCTCAATGCGCCGCGCGGTGGGACTGCCCGAAGGGATGCGGATCGCCGAGGTTCGGTTTTCATAGGCCCAGCAGATTCCGTTGGGGGCATGGGATTCCGGGATCAGCCGCTCATAGCTGTTGTCGTGCGGCGCGAAAAGCAGCGTGCAGTCGCGCATCGCCGTGAGGCAGCCGGCGACGGCGTGTTTCAGCAGGTCCGAGCCTTCGGGGCCGTCATTGGAAAAGACATTTTCGCCATCCTTGTCGATGACCGAGAAATGCGTGTGAAGCCCGTTGCCGGAATATTCCGGATAGGGTTTGGCCATGAAGCTGGCGGCAAAGCCATGATGGCGCGCCATCCCCTTCAGCAGCATCTTGAACAGCCATGCATCGTCGGCGGCGCGTAAGGCGTCGTCGCAATGCATCAGGTTGATCTCAAACTGGCCCAGACCGGATTCTGAGATGGCTGTGTCGGCGGGAATATCCATCTCTTCGCAGGCGTCATAGAGATCGGTGAAGAATGTGTCGAAAGCATCAAGCGCGCGGATCGACATGATCTCGGCCGCCTTGCGGCGCTTGCCGGACCGGGGGCTGGTCGGGACCTGAAGGGTCTTGCCAGAATCGTCGATCAGGAAGAATTCCAGCTCCATCGCGCAGACCGGGGTCAGCCCCAGCGCCTTGTAGCGTTTGATGATGCGGGACAGTGCGTGGCGCGGATCGCCTTCATAGGGCTGGCCGTTTTCACGGAACATCCAGATCGGCAGGATCGCCGAAGGACTTTCAAGCCAGGGCATCGGCATGAACCCACGTTCGGTGGGCTTCAGGATGCCGTCCTTGTCGCCGCTTTCAAAGACCAGCGGACTGTCTTCGATATCTTCGCCCCAGATGTCGAGGTTAAGGACCGACATTGGATAGCGTGTGCCGTTTTCGACCACGGTATCGGCAAAACGGACAGGCACACGTTTGCCGCGCGGCTGGCCGTTGAGGTCGGCTGCGGCCACGCGGATTGTGCGTACATTGGGGTGTTTTCTAAGCCAGTTCTTCATCATCTCACCTGAAATGGCCGAGCCTGAATTCCGAAACCGCCTTGGCTGGAGACGTCTTAGTCCGCCCGGCAGCATCGACCCATGCCCTTGGGCCTTAGCTGTTATGATCAAATTATCCAACAGGGCAGAAACAAGGTGCCATCTATCGGAAAACAGGGGGGGAGTCCCCTCTGAATAATTTGATCAAATAATGATTACTACCGGATTAGCTGCGGACGCAAGCGAATTCTGCTTCGTGCTGTTTGCGGCAGGTGGCGGTTAAGGCGCCGGTTGACCAGGCCAAAGAGACCAATCACCGCCAAGGTCAGCAATATGAAGTACCCGGCCAGGATTGGGTAGGGAACGAACGGGTTAAAGGTCTTATCCGCAAAATAATTGGCGTAATAAAGGGCATCCCCTTGTTGTTGTGTGGCGGGAAAGCCCGAGAAAAACACCAGTGCTGTCGCGTGAAAGAGAAAGATCGCCTCATTTGTATAGGCAGGCCACGCAAGCCGCAGCATCGTAGGCCAGATCACGCGGCGAAAGCGCGGCCAGCCGGTCATGCCGTAAGCATCGGCCGCCTCAACATCGCCTTTGGGAATCGACAAGAGCGCCCCATAAAAGATCTCGGCTGAATAGGCGGCAGTGTTGAGAAACAGCACCACCAGCGCCCCCGCCCATGCCGAGGTCAGCGGCGAAAAGATCGGGAAGACGTTCTTGAGGCTGAGAAACAGGAAATAGGCAAAGAAGAACTGACTAAAGAGCGGTGACCCTCGGAACAGAAATATGAACCATTCTGCCGGTTTGCGCAGCCACGGGTTGTGGGCATGTTTGGCCACCGCAAGCCCCGTAGCCAGAAAGAAGCCTGAGCATAACGCCACCACACCGAAGTAGATGTTCCATATCATCCCCGAGCCGATCAATGTGACCTGCTGGCACAAGGTAAAATCCGTACGCGGCAAGAGCCGTTCGCCAATGCCCTGACTGCGCAATGCGTAATCGGCGATTGTATCCCAACAGCTCATGTCGCGACCTTTCGCTGGGCTTCGCCGCCGGTTGTCGCCTGCCCATGGGTCAGGCGCGCCATGATCTTGTCCAGTACAAGTTCAGACACCCGCGTGAAGGCGAGGTAAAAGATCAGCAGTGCCGCAAAATACCACATCCGCCAATCGCCATGCGGATAGTCAGTAAACTTGGGCGTTTTGGTGCCCCCAAGCTCACGCGCCCAATAGACGATGTCTTCGACGCCCAAAAGGAAAAGCAGTGGCGTGGCTTTGATCAATACCATCCAAAGGTTGGACAGGCCGGGCAGGGCATAGACCCACATTTGCGGTACAAGGACGCGCCAAAAACTTTGCCGTTGGGACATGCCGTAGGCTTCGGCAGTTTCGATCTGCGCACGTGGCACCGCCCGCATCGCCCCGTAAAGCACATTGGCCGCGAAGGCTCCGAAGATGATGGCGAAGGTCAGAACGGCTAAAGCGAAGCCGTAAACCTCATGGAACCATTGCGCTGAATCGCCAAGCGGCAGCTTGGCCGCATCGCAGACCACAAAATCATTGCCCTGACGGATGGGTTGGTCCCAATCCGGGCATTTTACCTTGTGGCGCAGATACTCAAAGGCCTGATCAAGCGCGATCACGAAGAACAGGAAAAATGCGATATCCGGCACACCGCGCACCAGACTCATATAGGCTTTTCCGAACCAGCTAAGGGGCGCAAATCGCGACCGCGCGGCAGAGGCTCCGCCAAAGCCAAGCGCCAATGATGCAGGCGCGGTTACCGCCAGCAACAGCAGAACTGTGCCGAAAGACCAGTAAAATGACATATGTTTGCCAGTGGTCAGATAGCACGAAAGCCAACTGAACCCGGCCAATGCCTCGGGGTCTGCGCAATATGAAAACATGATGGGAATATGAGGCGGAGTCTCTTCAGACCCCGCCCCCTTTCAGATCAGAATGTTTCGCCGATTTCCCACTTGGTGATCAGGGCGTTCAACGAACCATCGTCTTTCATCGATTGGATGGCCGCATCAAACTTGCCCTTCAGCTCGCCGTCAGATTCGCGCACACCCATGCCGACGCCGCCGCCAAGCAGGACACTTTCGCCAGCTAGGCTGAGGCCTGAATCTTCGTCAGCAATCGGGGCAAGATAGGCGCGGTCGGCCAGAACCGCATCTGCTTCGCCATCACGTACAGCCGCAATGGTTTCCTCAGGTGTTGCGAATTCCAGCAGCGTGGCACCGGACGATGCAATGAATGACGCCTGAATTGTGCCAGCTTGGGCCGCAATCACACCGCCGGTGAAATCCACATCAGCGCCTTCTTTTGCCAGATAATTCGATGGGTCAGGTTGTGTGTAGTTTTGGGTAAAGTCGATGACCTCATCGCGCTCATCGGTGATCGACATGCCCGCGATGATCGTGTCGTAGTTGCCCGACACAAGGTTCGGGATGATGCTGTCCCATTCGTTCGTCACCCATTCACAGGTCAGTTCCGCGCGTGCACAGAGCTCATCGCCCAGCTCACGCTCAAACCCGTCAACTTCGCCCGCATCATTGATGAAGTTATATGGAGGGTAGGCGCCTTCGGTGCCCATACGGATGGTTTGCGATGCGGCCATTCCGGCGGACAGCGCCAGAACGGCTGCGGTCAAAGCTAATTTTTTCATTTGATTACTCCCAGTCTTTTTTGAGCTGCTTGATGGTCAGGCCGCAACGGTCGCGCTCAGAAACTGTTGCAGACGTTCGGTTTGCGGGGCGCCGAACAGTCGGTCGGGTGCCCCTTCTTCTTCGATCTTCCCCAGATGAAGAAAGATAACATGATCTGACACGTCGGCGGCAAGCCGCATGTCATGAGTGACCAGAATCATTGTGCGCCCCTCATCCGCCAGAGCTTTGATGACGCGCACCACCTCTTGCTCCAATTCAGGATCAAGGGCCGAGGTTGGTTCGTCGAACAGAAGCGCCGTAGGTTCCATGCAAAGGGCGCGCGCAATGGCGGCGCGTTGCTGCTGGCCGCCCGACAACTGGGCAGGGAAGGCATCGCATTTGTCGCCGATGCCCACCTTGTCCAGGTATTTGCGGGCCGATGTCTCAACCTCATCGCGGTCACGCTTGAGCACGGTCAGCGGCGCTTCCATGACATTTTGCAAAATCGTCATATGGGACCAAAGATTGAACTGCTGGAACACCATCGAAAGGTTGGTGCGAATACGGATCACCTGCGCGCGGTCCGCGGGATGTCGGCCAAGGCCCTCGCCTTTCCAGTGGACAGCTTCGCCCTTAAAGACAACATCGCCCTGCTGGCTGTCTTCCAAGAGATTGCAGCAACGCAACAGGGTGGATTTCCCAGACCCAGATGAGCCGATCAGCGATACAACCTGACCGCGGTTTGCGGTCAAAGATACACCCTTGATCACTTCAAGCTGACCGTAGGCCTTATGCAGGTCACGGATTTCAATAACCGGCGTATTTGTCTCTTGCACGTTGCACCATCCCCCGAATGCAACGAATAGGGCGGATATTTCGCCGATTATCAATGCGCTTTTTGCGTGGTTTGACCCAAATTACCCGGCGTAATGCTCAGTTCTCCGGCACATCTTGCGAGGGCGGCGGCGGGGTGGGGACTGCCAGGTATACCTCTGCCGCGATATTGGTCATGCCGTGCAACCCAAGTGCGGCACGGTCGGCGACCGAAAGCGCAGCAATCGCCGCGCCGACAGCCCGGGCGATGGGCGCAGGATCACGGTGGCGCGCGGTGATCAAAGGCAGGCCGGGGGTCGGGTGCGTGTGGGTGATCACCCGCAAGCGGGTCGCGAGATCCGGCATATACGTACCGATCAGCCGCCACGTTACCGCGTCGATGGCTGCAATGTCGGCGCGGCCGGCGGCGACGGCCAATGCGCTGTCACGGTGGGCACCCGATTGGTGGGTGCGTGCGAAACGAAGGGGGGCGATGTGGTTTTGCGG